>DATGHN010000158.1:0-10881 GCA_035308005.1 Solirubrobacteraceae bacterium | reverse complement strand
TCGACATCTCCCAGATCGAGACCGGCCGTGTCGAGCTCGAGCCCGCGGAGTTCGCGCTGCACGAGGCGGTCGAGGGAGCCTGCGTCACGGCTGGGCTCGAGGCCCAAGCCAAGGGTCTCGAGCTCGAGATGAGCGTCGACTCGCGGCTGCCGCGCTGGGTTCGAGGCGATCCCGCGCGCGTCCGCCAGGTCCTCTCGAATCTCGTCGGCAACGCGGTCAAGTTCAGCTCCAGCGGAGTCGTCGAGGTACGGGTCCGGCCGGGCGAGGAGCCATCGCGCGTCGTCTTCGAGGTCCGTGACCACGGCATCGGCATCGATCCGAAGGCGCTCGAGCGCATGTTCGAGCCCTTCATGCAGGCCGACGTCTCGACGACCCGCAAGTACGGCGGCAACGGCCTGGGCCTCGCGATCGCCAAGGAGATCGTCGATCTGATGGGCGGGGCAATCGGCGCCGAGAGCCAGCTCGGCAGCGGGAGCACGTTCTGGTTCGAACTGCCGCTGCCAGGCGTCATCTCGAGCGTCCCGCAGGCCGGTCGCGACCGCGCGTCGGCGATCGGGGAGCGCCGCTACGACCCCAACGCCCCGCTCGTCTTGGTCGTCGAGGACAGCCCCGTCAACCGCCTCGTCACCGTGCACGTGCTGGAACGCTGCGGTTTCCGCGTCCACGTCGTAAACGACGGACGCGAAGCGCTCGAGGCGCTTGGCACCCAGGCCTATGAGGCGGTCCTGATGGACTGCCAGATGCCCGAAGTGGACGGCTACGAGGCGACGCGCGAGCTTCGCCGGCGGGAGAAGGGCGACCACCGCACCCCCGTCATCGCGATGACCGCACACGCGATGAGCGGAGACCGCGAGCGGTGCCTGGAGGCGGGCATGGACGACTACATCGCCAAGCCGGTGCGCTCCCAGGCACTCGTCACCGTGCTTCGCAAATGGATTCCCGCGGCCGCGGCCAACGGCCTGCCTGATGGGACGTCCGCTCAGCCAGCAAACGACGGCGCAGGAAGCGTCGACGGCGCGGAAACCATGGCCCAGGCGGCGAGGAGCGAGACCGGAACGTAGATCAAACGTCCGTATACCTCGGCAGAACTGGCCTGTTCTGCCGATTAACGGAAGCAATGGCTCCCTCTCTGGAGATCCAAGAAATGAGTACACCGATGACCACGCGACCCAGCACCACCGAGCTCGCCTACACGAGCTCTCAGGCGGCCACCTACCTGGGTGTGTCGCTGGCCACCGTGCGGCGCTGGAGCAACGACGGGCACCTGCGGGGCTACCGCACGCCCGGAGGTCAGCGGCGCTTCTCACGCGAACAGCTCGATGCGTTCCTGCAGTCGCTCAGCGGCGGCGCGGACGACACGCTTTCGGCTGCTTAAGCGACGACGCCCGAGAGAAGCGGACCAGTCCGCGTCTCCCGGGCGCCAAGTCAAAGCTGAGCGTAGCCGGGGCCTACCGGCTCGCTCAATCTACCTCTGGAACGGCATGGCTCTCTCCTAACACTCTTCCTTCGTAGGACGGGGCCGCCCAGAAGTGTGGCACAAACCTACGCATCCATGCAGATTCCTGCTTAATGCTGCAAGAAGGTATTCAGACGTAGCCACCCGCAAGGGTTGGTTCGCATCATTGCGCATCCCTCGCTACCCTCGCGGGGGTGTCGCGGCAGCCGCCAGCAAACCCAGCGCTCCGCCGACTGCTGGGCGCCTGGCTCCAGTCGTGCCTGGGCACAGGGGCGGGGTACGTCGCGCTGCTGCTGCTGGTGGTTCGCCACCTGCCGCATTCGGCCTGGGCCGTCACGGCGGTTCTGCTCGCCGACTTTCTCCCGGCGATAGCGCTCGGGACCATGTTTGGCGCGCTCGCCGACCGCTATTCACGCCGCCTGCTGATCGTCGCGGCGAACGTTCTTCAGGCGGGCGCCTTCGCCGGCCTTGCGTTCGCCGCCGGCACGGGACCGATCCTCGTGCTGGCAGCGCTCGCCGGCGTCGGCAACGCGCTTCAGCGCCCCGCGATGCGCTCGCTGTTGCCGGTCGTGGCGGGCCCGCGGCGCCAGCAGGCCGCCGCCTGGTTTGACAGCTGCCGCTGGATCGGACTGAGCGCCGGACCGCTGCTCGCCGCTGTGTTGTTTGCGGTTTCCGGCATCGCGGCGGCGTTCGCGGTCAACGCCGCGAGCTTCCTGCTCTCAGCGGTCGTCATCGCGACGCTGACGATCGTCGCCGAGGACCGCGAGGACGCTGCGCCACCGGAGCCCGCAGCTCCTGGAGTGCGCGCTGGAATTGCGATCGCGATGGCCTCCCCGGGGGTTGCGGCGGTGATCGCGTGCTCGACGGCGGCGATCGTCGCCGGGGGGTTGCTCAACGTCTGCGAGCCGCTCTTTGCGTTGCGCGTTCTGCATGGCAGCGGCAGCCAGTACGCGGTGCTCGTCGCCGCCTATGGCGCGGGAATGGTTGCGGCCTCGCTGCTCGTCGCGCGGCGCGGCGAGGCGGGCGAGGGCGAGATCATTCGCCGCTATCTGCTTTCGCTCGCGCTGATCGCGCTGGGCCTCGCCGGCACGGCGATCGTCGGGAGCATCTGGCTGGCGCTAATAACCTTTGCGGCGACGGGCTACGCCAACGCGCTGATGGTCGTCAGCGAGACCCAGCTGATCCAGGCGCGCGTCCCAAACGCCGTGCAGGGCCGCCTCTACGGCATGCGCGACGCCGTCGAGGGGGTCTCGTTCCTGACCGGCCTCGTCGGCGCCGGCGCGCTGATCGGAGCGGCTGGGGTGCGTGTCACGCTCGGCACTGCCGCGGCGCTTTGCGCCGCGTGCGCCGTCGCGGCGCTCGTCGCGCTCGGTTCCTCGGCGCTTCAGAGCCGGCGCGGCATCATCGCGCGCGACCTCGGCATCGCTTCGGACGGCGCCGCCGCGGCGACATCGCCGCGGCGATTCGACCCCGATGCCGCCGAGCCGGTGCGCGCGTCACGCGGCACGCCGGCGGCCCCGCCCGCTGTCAATCAGTCTCCAGCTGGACAGCGGGGAGCGCGTCAACCTCCTCCTTGGACAGCGTGATCCGCACGCCGTCGGCGACATCGCTCACGGCGCCGATCGGGATCGCGACAACCTTCTTGCCCCACAGGTGGCCCTCCTCGAGGAGGAAGTGGGTGACGTGGTGGTCGGCGTCGATAACCAGGCCCCGCACCCGGCCGATTCCGCCGTCAGTCGCCTTGACCTCCTCGCCGCGGCGCACCGAGACCTCGCCGAGCGGCACGCGGTCTTGGAACACGAACGCGCCCGCGGCCGGGACGGCGCTGCCGAGATCCATGCGCGGTCCGAAGCCGAGGCCGAAGTAAGGAAGCGACAGCACTTGGCCTGACCCGTAGCCGTAGACCGACGCGTCGCGGGGGTCGATGAACTTCGTCTCCTCCGCCGCTTCGAGCGCGTCGAATTCGGCCCTCGTGACCGAGAGCGTCGTCGGGTGGGCGTCAGGGCTCACCAGCGACACGGGGACGAGTCGCGCACCGGTCGGGTCGTGTGGCGGCTCAACGACGAGGTGCGTAAGCGAGCGCGCGACCGGATCGACGACGACCCGCACAAGCTTGCCGCACGGCCCGTCCGCGCAGAGCACCTCGCTGCCGATCGTGTACTGAACGCCTTCGGCCATCACGTTCCTCCTTCGGTTGTACCCGCATTCCCCTCGCCCCTCGCGAGCAGGATTGCACCCGCGACGACGGCCGCAAACGCCAGAACGCGCAACACCCCGAGCGCACCGCCCGGGATCCCCTCGTGGAGCACGACGGTCCCCGCGGCGATCGGCAGCGCGTTGGTCAGCAGCGTCGCGATGCCGGCGACGGAAAGCGCCGCGCCGCGCTGGTAGCCGATCTGGAGCAGCGACGTTCCGAGTGCGTATCCGGCGATCAGCGTCGCCGCGAAGGCGATCCGCGCGCCGCCCTGCGTCGCGGCTTTTGTAGAAATGTCGCCGACCGCGAAAAGCAGCCCGCCGGCGACGCCGCAGGCCGCGCCCTGGGCGAGAAGCCGTCGAGCTGCTGCCGCGAGCACGGCGACTGCGGCGACGGCCGCAGCGACGAGCCAGACGACGATCAAGACCGCCGAGCCCCGAGCGTCGTGCGCTGACCCGTCGCTCAGCGACAGCGCCAGGAGCAGCAGGCCGAGCACCGAAACGACCGTCCCGGAGCTCTCGCGCCGCGAAAGCCGCCGGCGCGCGAGACGCGCCGAGCCCACCGCCAGCAGCCCGATCCCGCCCGCACCGACGCTCTGCACAAGTGCGAGCGGCGCGAGCGCCAGCGCCGCGACGTAGAGCCCGAAACCGACCGTCTCGATCGCGAACGCCGCGAGCCAGACGCGGTCGCCGAGCAGCGCGTGCGCGGCGGCGAGCGGGTGGCGTGGCGAGAGGCGCGGGAGCGCCGCCGCGGCGTCGTGCTCGCGCAGGTATGCCGCGTTGACGAGGATCGCCGAGGCGAGCGCCAGCACCAGGGCGAGGGCGATCGTCGGCCGCATCAGATCAACACCCTCTCACGTCCGCGAGGTTCCGTTTTCCCGTTCTCGGTTTGTCAGGATGGAACGGTGAGACGGGCGAGCTACGGCCTGGCGGTGATCGCCGCCCTCCATCTCCAGATCCATCCCAAGGGACCCGGGATCGACTACGTCGGTGTCCTGGTGGCCTCGATGGCCAGCTGGGCCGGCCTACCGGGTCCGGGCGAGGCAGCACTCGTCGCCGCCTCGATCTCGGCCGGGCAGCACCACCTCGACATCACGGCGATCCTCGCCGTCGCCTGGATTGGCGCGACAGCCGGTGGAATGGCCGGCTGGATCGTCGGCATTCGCGCCGGTCGCGGCGTGATGACCAAGCCGGGACCGCTCCATCGTCTGCGCCTCTCCATCACCGAGAAGGGCGATCGCTTCTACGAACGCTATGGGCTTGTCGCCGTGCTGTTCACCCCGTCCTGGGTCGCCGGCATCCACAACATGCGAATCTCGCGATACGGGCCCGTGAATCTCGTCTCGGCGCTGATCTGGGCGCTCGCCTGGGGGCTGCTCGCCTACTTCATCGGGCCCTCGATCACCGACGTGATCTCGGACACCGGAACCGCTCGCTGGTTCCTGCTGGCGGGGGCGGTCGCCGCCGTCGGAGTGATCGCGTTGATGCGACACAGCCGCCGCCACGGCTGACGGCCTTATGCTCCGCCGCGATGGAGCAGCGGATTCTCGGACGTGCGGGCCGTAGCGTCGGCGTCATCGGCCTCGGTGCCTGGCAGCTCGGTGCCGATTGGGGCGATGTCTCAGACGCCGACGCCGACGCGGTGCTCGACGCTGCGCTCGATGCCGGCGTGACGTTCATCGACACCGCCGACGTCTACGGCGACGGACGCAGCGAGCAGCGCTGCGCGGCGCTGCTCGCGCGCCGCCCCGACTCGGGCTCGGTGTTCGTCGCGACGAAGATGGGCCGGCGCGTCGACCAGATCCCGGAGAACTACAACCGCGAGAACTTCCTCGCCTGGAACGACCGTTCGCGACGCAATCTCGGCGTCGACGTGATCGACCTCGTCCAGCTGCACTGCCCGCCAACGGCGACCTACCACGACGACGCCGTGTTCGAGGCGCTCGGCGAGATGGTCGCGGCGCAGCGGATCCGAAGCTACGGCGTGTCGGTTGAGACCTGCGAGCAGGCGCTGGCGGCGATCGCGCGCCCGGGAGTCTCGAGCGTCCAGATAATCCTCAACTGCCTGCGCCTGAAACCGCTCGAGGAGGTGCTCCCGGCCGCAGCCTCGAATGGCGTGGCGATCATCGCCCGCGTGCCGCTCGCATCGGGCCTGCTATCCGGGCGCTACGACGAGCACACCGCGTTCGCTGCCGACGACCACCGCAACTACAACCGCCACGGCGAGTCCTTCGACGTCGGCGAGACGTTCGCGGGCGTGCCCTACGACGTCGGCCTGGCGGCCGTGCGCGAGCTCGCCGGGGTCGTCGCGCCGGGCGTCGCGATGGCCCAGTTCGCCCTGCGCTGGATCATCGATCAGCCAGGCGTCAGCCTGGTGATCCCGGGCGCGCGAAACGCCGCGCAGGCGCGATCGAACGCCGCCGCCGCGGATCTAGAGCCGCTGGGGTCCGAGCAGCTCGACGCGGTGCGCGAGATCTACAACCGCCTCGTTCGCCCGTACGTGCACGAGCGCTGGTGACTGAGGCTCAGCTTGACGGGGTCGCCGAAGCGGCCTGCGCCGGAGTCCAGCTGAAGGTGTAGGTCGTCCAGTTGGAGGCCGGAGTCCAGACGATCGTCATCGCGTAGCCGAGCTGGCCGCGCGGGTCGCGGCTGACCGCTGCGCCCATCGAGATGATCCCGGGCTGGGAGAAGGAGAGGACGTCGTCGCGGTGGCCCCAGCAACCGGTTGCGGTCGGGCTCGTGCAGTCGAGGTTCGACGTGCTCTTGCCGCCCCAGCCGTCGTAGTACATCCACGCGTAATAGGCCTCGGGCGCGTTGGGGTAGGCGCCGGCCCAGTTGGAGGCCCAGCCGTAGGTCGGCAGATTCGCGAGCAGCGCCGTTGGATCGGGGTCGCCGTCAGCGGCGACGCCTGCGGCTGCGATCGAGTCAAGCTGCGGGCTCATCCCGGTGATCGGCGGCAGCCCGTAGGCGACACGGTCGAGATTTGAGAGGACGAGCAGCTGGCGGGCGCCGGACAGCCGGTAGAACCCACTCGGCAGAGCGTAGGGGCCGAGTCCGAGCTTGACGCGAGCGGCGTCGAGGACGGCGACGACGCCCCGCAGGCACGGTGCGCCTATCGGTGCGTTCGCGCAGACGCCGGGGAGGCGGCCGGGGGCGATGTTCGCGGCTGGGTTGAGCGGCGGCGTCGTCGCCGCCGAGGCGCCGGCGGCGCCGATCAGGGCCACACCTGTTGCCAGCGTCGCGGCAAACGTCCCTATCCGAAGGTTCCTGCTCATCGCGTCTGCCGATGGTAGGAACGCTCCTAACCAAGAATCGGGGGTATTTCACCCCCATGGGGGTGAGTTTGTCGGGTGGTTTGCGCCGCCACGCCGCAGCATCTATCGTGGCCGCGATGAGCGGACGCCGCCAAATCGCCGCTGCGCTTGCGGCGTCCGCGTTCATCGTGGCCGCAGTCACCACCGGGGCGGCGAACGCGGCCAAGGTCAGCTGCCCGGCCTCGGCTTCTGCCTCGGCCGGGCCCGTGCAGTGGGCGTTCAGCGAGATCGGCGCCCCCCAAAGCGGCGCCGGCGGCGCAAACTGGTCCTGGACGCACGGGACCGGGTCGTGGAACACGGGCGCCGCCACCGGCACGATCTGTAGCGTGGACAAGGGGCCGACGATCGCCCGCCGCGATCTCGTGCTGCGGGTGTCGGGAGCCTCGACTCTCTCGCCGCGCATCACGCGCGGCGGCATGCTCGGCGTCGGCATCGTCCTGCCCGTCACGGTCAGCGCGAGCGACGATCCTGCCTGCCCGGCGAAGACGAAGGGAACCGTGTCGCTGTTTGCGACCTACTACTCCACCCACGTCGACACGATCGCTCTGCACTTCAGCGGCGCCTGCGCGGATCACGATCACACCTTCTCCGGCGCGATCGTGAAGGTCCTGATCGCTCGCAACGGCGCGCAGGTCAACTCCACCTGAACGGGCTTGCTAGGCTCCAGAGAAGATGACCGGGCGGTCATCTTCTCTTGCCAGACGCGCCCGATTGGAGTCCGCCGTGAACGACAGCAGCCGCCCCGCGCACAATCCCTGGCTGAGCGTCGCGATCGTTTGCCTCGCCCAGTTGATGGTGGTTCTAGACGCGACCGTCGTCAACGTCGCGCTCCCGTCGATCCAGCATGGGCTGCACCTCAGCCAGGACAACCTCCAGTGGGTCGTCAACGCCTACACGCTGACCTTCGGTGGCTTCCTTCTGCTCGGGGGGCGCCTCGCCGACCTCTTCGGGCGCCGGCGGCTCTTCTTCATCGGCGTCTCGCTGTTCACCGCGGCGTCGCTCGTCAACGGCCTCGCAAGCTCGTCGGCGATGCTCGTCGCCTCGCGGGCGGCCCAGGGAATCGGCGCCGCGCTCGTCTCCCCGGCAACGCTTGCGATCGTCAACACGACCTTCCCCGAAGGCGATGACCAACGCAAGGCGCTGAGCCTCTGGGCGGCGCTGTCGGCGGGCGGCGCGGCTGTCGGCCTGCTGCTCGGCGGAGTCCTCACGCAGGCGCTGTCGTGGCCGTGGATCTTCTTCGTCAACGTGCCGATCGGCGTCGGCGCCGTGGCGCTCGCCTTCCGCTACGTCCCCGGCGGCCGCGGCGAGGTCGCGCAGCGGGGCACCGACATCTTCGGCGCCCTCAGCATCACCGGCGGTCTCGCGCTGCTGATCTATGTGATCGTCAAGACGCAGAGCTACGGATGGGGGTCGGCGCGAACGCTCGGCCTGGGCGCGCTTGCGCTGGCTCTGATCGCGGCCTTCGTCGTGATCGAGGCACGCGTGCGAGCGCCGCTCGTGCGTCTTGGCATATTCCGCGTGCGCGCGCTGGCGGTCGGCGATGGAGCGATGTTCTTCCTCGGCGCCGGCCTCTTCGCGAACTTCTTCTTCGGGACCCTGTACCTGCAGGAGGTCCTCCACTTCAGCCCAATCGCCACCGGCTTCGGCTTCCTGCCGGTTGCCGTGCTGATCGGCGTCGCCGCGGGCATCAGCCAGCAACTCGTCCCGCGGCTCGGTGTGCGCACGGTCGCGATCGCCGGCATGGCGATCGCCGCAGCGGGTCTCGTGCTGATGGTGCGAATCAGTGTCCACGGCACCTACGCCGGGACCGTCCTGCCGGCCTACGTGCTGCTGGCCGTCGGCCTCGGCCTGGCGTTCGTCCCGGCGACGCTGATCTCCGTCTCGAGCGTGCACGGCGACGACGCCGGCCTCGCCTCGGGACTCTTCAACACCGCGCAGCAGGTCGGCGGCGCGCTCGGCCTGGCGATCCTCGCCACGGTTGCCTCGAGCCGCACGGCCAGCCTGCTCTCCTCGCTCGGGCATCACCCGAGCGCACACGCGGTCGCGAGCGCGTCGGTCTCGGGTTATCGGATCGCCTTCCTCATCGCCGGCGGCTTCATGATCGCGGCGATAGCCGTGCTCGTGACCTTCCTGCGCGCCCGCCACCTCGAGGACGTGGCGATCGAGGGGGCGGAGCTACCGGCCGCGGTCGAGACATGAGACCCGACGCCGGGCTTCGCAGCGACGCGCTTCGCAACCGGCGCGCGCTGCTTGAGGCCGCGGCCGAGGCGTTTGCGGCGCACGGAATCGACGTGCCCGTCGAGGCGATCGCGCGCCAGGCGGGCGTTGCAAAGGGGACGCTCTTCCGTCATTTTCCGGCCAAGCGCGACCTCGTCGCGGCGATTCTCGCCGATCGCATGCTCTCGCTCTGCGAGCTGAGCGAGGAGATCGCGAGCGAGCGCGAGGGCGGGCTCGAGGCGGTCGCTGAGGTCATGACTCGCGGCGCCGAGCTGCTCGCCGCCGATCGGTCGTTCTTCGACGCCGCAATGCGCGACGGCGCCGGCGATGAGGAGCTCGCGGCCGCGAAGGTGCGCCTCGTCCTCTCGCTCGACGAGCTGCTCGGCGCGGCGCAGCTCGCCGGCGAGGTGCGCGACGACGTCACGGGCGTCGACCTCGCGATGCTGATGATGGCCGCCACCAACACCTGCGCCCCGGCGCTCGAACGCGAGCCGCAGCTCTGGCGGCGCTACCTCACGCTGATGATCGACGGCCTACGTCCGGGCGATCCGACGCCCCTTCCGGTTCCGGCCCTGGTCGAGGTATCCGTAAGCTAAGCTAACGATCTTGTCCAAGGCCCATTCTGCTCCAGCCGATCCGGCGGGGGGCGGCCGCGGCGCGAGATCGAACGGGGGGGCTGCGCCGCTGGACCGCGACCGCTATAAGTGGATCGCGCTCTCGAACACCACGCTGTCGACGCTGATCGCGACGATCGACCTGTCGGTGGTGCTGATCGCGATGCCCGACATCTTCCGCGGCATCCACATCAATCCGCTCGAGCCGGGCAACACCACCTACCTGCTGTGGCTGCTGATGGGCTTCATGATCGTCACGGCCGTGCTGGTTGTGAGCCTCGGCCGCCTCGGCGACATCTACGGCCGCGTGCGGATCTACAACCTCGGCTTCGTCGTCTTCACGATCTTCTCGATCGCGCTTTCGGTGACCTGGATGCACGGGAGCGCGGCGGCGATCTGGCTGATCGTGATGCGCGTCTTCCAGGCGCTCGGAGCGGCGATGCTGATCGCCAACTCGGCCGCCATCCTCACGGACGCCTTCCCGGCGAACCAGCGCGGCCTGGCGCTTGGGATCAACAACATCGCGGGCATCGCCGGCTCGACGATCGGCCTCGTCCTCGGCGGCATCCTCGCGCCGGTGTCCTGGCGCCTGGTGTTCTTGATCTCGGTGCCGATCGGAGTGCTCGGCACCGTCTGGGCCTACCTCAAGCTGCGTGAGATCGGCGAACGCCGCGCCGCGCGGATCGACTGGTGGGGCAACCTCTGCTTCGCGGCCGGCCTGGTCGGCGTGATGATCGGGATCACCTACGGGATCCAGCCATATGGGCACCACGCGATGGGCTGGACGAACCCGATGGTGATCGGCGCCCTCGCCGGCGGGGTGGCGATGCTGATCGCGTTCGCGGTGGTCGAGTTCCACGTGCCCGAGCCGATGCTCGACCTGCGCCTCTTCCGGGTGCGCGCGTTCACCGCCGGCAACGTGGCGAGCCTGCTCGGCTCCGTCGGCCGCGGTGGCCTGCAGTTCATGCTCGTGATCTGGCTTCAGGGAATCTGGCTCCCGGAGCACGGCTACGACTTCGCCAACACGCCGCTGTGGGCGGGCATCGCGATGCTCCCGCTGATCGGCGGATTTCTCGTCGCCGGCCCG
>DATGHN010000157.1:0-20695 GCA_035308005.1 Solirubrobacteraceae bacterium | reverse complement strand
GGCCGTGGCCCACGTGCGGCCGGGAGCGAGCCTTGCCGAGCTCGACGTGCTGATCCGCGACGGCATCGCGGCGATCGGCTATCCGGGACAGCCGAGCCACCCGATCTGCCATGGCGTCGGCGCGCGCGCAAACGAGCCGCCGTTCGCCCATCGCGCCGTCGATGTCCCGATCGAGGAGGGCATGGTGCTCGCGATCGAGCCAGGCGTCTACTGGCCCGACGGCGGCGGCCTGCGGCTCGAGGACAACTACCTCGTGACCGCGACCGGCTCCGAGAAGCTCTCGCGCTACCCCGACGACTTCCGCGCCGCATGATCGAGCGCGTCTGCGTGATCGGAGCAGGGACGATCGGGAGCCTCCTCGCGGCGCACCTCGCGACGGTCTGCGAGGTCAGCGTCCTGACGCGGCGCGAGGAGCATGCGGCAATGCTTCGCGAGCAGGGTCTTCGCGTCAGCGGCAAGCACGAGCTGACCGCCTCGCTTGACGCCACCGCCGACGCCGCCGAGCTCGGCGACTTCGACGTCGGGATATTCGCCTGCAAGGCGCTCGATCTCGAATCGAGCGCCGCGCGCCTTGCGGGCCGAGCACCGTCGGCGACGATGATGACCGTCCAGAACGGCCTCGGCGCGGAGGAAGTGGTCGCCCGCCACGGCGGCTGGCCGATCATCTCCGCGGTGACCTTCATGAGCGGTATTCGCCACTCCGACGCGCACGTCGAATACGAGCTCGACACGGCGACCTGGATGGGGCCGTGGGCGCAGACCACGACGCCCTATGCGACGGTCGAGGAGCTCGCCGGCCTGATCATCTCGAGCGGCCTCGAGGCCGAGCCGATGCCCGACCTGCTGCCCGCTCAGTGGTCGAAGCTGATCTTTAACTCGGCGATCAACACCGTCGCCGCGATGACGATGCTTCCGCACGTCGCGCTGTTCGCGCAGGAGGGCGAATTCGGCGACCTCGGGCGGCTCGTCCATGGCCTGATCGATGAGGGCGTCGCGGTCGCCGCCGCGGCCGGCGTGACCCTCCACGACGACCCCTGGGAGATGAACGTGCTCGCGGTCGCGCGCGGTGAAACCGGCCACAGCGACTACGCTCATCGCCCGTCGATGCTCGAGGACGTCCTCACCCAGCGCCCGACGGAGGTCGAGTTCATCACCGGCGCGCTCGTGCGCGAAGCGGGACGCCTCGGCGTCGCGGCTCCGCTGAGCACGGCGATGTACCGCCTCGTCCGTGCCCGCGAAGCGTCGTGGCAGCTCGGCAGCCCAAGCGAGCGGGTGCTCTCATGATGCGCGTCTGCGTGGTCGGCTGCGGCGCCGTCGGCAGTCTGTTCGCCGCGCACCTCGGCACGCTCGACGATGTCGAGGTCTGGGCCTACGACGTCGTCGAGGAGCACGTCGCGGCGATCAGCCGGTCGGGGCTGCGGCTGACCGGTCGCGCCGAGCTGGTCGCGACGGTCAACGCACGCACGCAGGCCAGCGAGATCCCGCCCTGCGAGTTCGGCATCGTCGCGACGAAGTCGATGTACACAGCCGAAGCGATCGCCGCCGCCGCGCCGATCTTCGCCGACGGCGCCGTCTGCAGCGTCCAGAACGGCGTCGGCAACGAGGAGCTGATCGCCGAGCACGTGCCGCGGGTGATGCGCGGCACGACCTTCCCGGCCGGGCGCGTCACCGCACCCGGGGTGGTCCAGATGGACACGGCCGGTGACACTTGGATCGGCCCCTTCGAAGACAAGCCCGCCTCGATGGCGGAGGTCGAGGCGCTGGCCGACGCGATGACCCGCGGCGGGATGCCGACCAAGGCGCTCGCCGACGCCCGCGGAGCGCAGTGGACGAAGCTGATCTTCAACGCCGCGAGCAACCCGCTCGGGGCGCTGACCGGCCTCACCCAGGGGCGCCTGTGCGAGCTTGGCGCGACGCGCTCGCTGATTAGCGGCATCGTCGCCGAGGGCGTCGCTGTCGCCGAGTCGCTCGGCATCACGCTCGACTCCGATCCCGCGGCGCTCGTCGACCATTCGGCCAAGGTCGCCTACGATCACCGCGCCTCGATGCTCCAGGACGCCCTCGCCCACCGCCGCACCGAGATCGAGGCGCTCAACGGCGGGATCGTCCGCTTCGGCTCGGAGAACGGCGTCCCGACTCCGCTCAACCAGGCGCTGCTCGCGCTGATCGTCGGCATGGAGATGGCCTGGACGTCGCAGCCCGAGGGTGGGCACTGATGGCGCCGGAGCGGGAACCGAACGCCGCCGAGGTCGAGCTGCGCTACGCGAACATGCGCACGGCGATGGCCGACCACGACGTCGACGCGCTGCTGGTGGCAGGCAGCGAATACAGCGGCTTCGAGGGCGCGGTCCGCTACCTCTCGGGCTTTCGGATCGTCCATCGCTACGCCTACGTGCTGCTTCCCGCAAGCGGCGATCCGATGACGATCTTCCCGAGCGAGGCGCGCTACGTCGGCGAGCACGCCGACGGCTGGATCGAGGAACCGGTCTTCGCCGAGCATCCGGGCGCCTGGCTACGCGATCACCTGCAGGCGGCCGGCGTGCGCCGCCTCGGCGTCTACGGCCTGCAGTACGTGATGCCCGTCCGCGACTACCGCGCGCTGGCGGAGGCGACGTTCGAGCTCGTCGACTTCGACGCGCCCTTCGATCTCGCGCGCGCCGTCAAGAGCCCCGCCGAGCTCGAGCTCGTGCGCGAGAGCATGGCGATCAACGAGGCCGGGTTCTGGGCCGTCCACGCCGCCTATGAGCCAGGACGCACGCAGGCCCAGTTGATGGCGGCCGCCGAGGAGATCTTCGCGCGGATGGGGACCGGCCGCCAGACGATGGACATGGTCGTCTGGGGCCGCGACGGCGCCGCGACGCCGGAGTTCCGCATCCCGGCCGTCGGCGAGCCGATCGCGCCGGGCGACCTGCTGCTCTATTCACTCGAGATCGCCGGCCCCGGCGGCCACTGGGTCGAGTTCTCGCGGCCATTGACGCGCGGCGAGATCTCCGCCGACACCCAGCGAATGCTCGACGCCTACGGCGAGTACCACGCGGCCGCGCTGACGAGCATGCGCGCCGGCGCGACGGCGCACGATCTTCACCGCGCCGTGTCGGCGCCGTTTAGCGAGCGCGGCTACCCGCTCGGCCACGTGACCGGGCATTCGATCGGGATGACGATGATCGAGCACCCGCGGATCGGCGAGGGGATCGACGTCGAGCTGCGCGAGGGCATGGTGCTGTCGATGCACCCCCACGCGATCGCGAGCGAGGGCAGCGCGTGCCTCTACATGCAGGACACTTGGTGCGTCGGCCCAGACGGCGGCGAGCCGCTTTCGAGCGTCGCGCTGCGCATCTTCGACGGCCGCGAGGAGCGGCCGCAAGGCGAGGAATAAGGAGGCCGGGAATGCTGCTCGCACCCACCGAATACGTGCGGCCAGGCAGCCTCGAAGAGGCGATCGATGAGCTCGGCGCGCGCCCGGGAGCGCGCGTCCTCGCCGGCGGGCAGTCGCTGATCAACGTCCTCAAGCACCGCGCCGCCTCCGTCGAGCTGCTCGTCGACGTCAGCCGCCTCGCGGAGCTGCGCTCGATCGATGTAGCAGCCGACGGCTCGGCGCGGATCGGCGCGGCGACGACCTACCGCGAGCTCGAGCACTCAGCGCCGCTGCGCGCCTCGCACGCGATCATCGGCAGGGTCGCCGCCGGCACCGTCGACCGCCAGGTGCGCGCGCGCGGGACGATCGGCGGAAACGCGTGCTTCGCCGACCCGGCCTCCAACTACCCGCCGCTGCTCGTCGCCCTGGGCGCGGAGCTCGAAATCGCCGGCCGCGGCGGGACGCGCAGCGTGGCGGCCGAGGACTTCTTCCTCGGCCTCTGGCGCACCGCGGTCGGCCCCGGCGAGGTTCTCGTGGCGATCAAGCTCCCGCCGCTTGGCGGGGCGGGCGTCGGCTACCGCTCGCTTCAGATCGCCGCCGACTCCTGGGCGCTCGCCCGCGCGGCCGCCTGGGTCGGCCCCGGCGACCCGATCGATGCGGCGCGCGTGGTCCTCGGCTGCGTGGCCGGAACGCCGGTGCGCGCGAGCGCGGTCGAGAGCAAGCTGATCGGCGGCCCGCGCAGCGCGCAGGCGGCAGCGGAGGCTGGGGCGCTTGCAGTCGAGGGGCTCGACCCGCCGTCAGACGTCCACGCGAGCGGCGGATACAGGCGCGCGATGGCGGCGGTGATGGCCGCGCGTGCGGTGGGAGACGCGCTCGGACTCGCAGAGGAGGTGGCTTCGAATGGCCGGTGAAGGCGGTGCGGTCCACTCGATCGAGGTGACCGTCAACGGGGAGACGCATCAGGTGGCGGTCGAGGCGCGGCGGCTGCTCGTGCACTTCATCCGCGAAACGCTCGGTATGCGTGGCACGCACATCGGCTGCGACAGCGGCAACTGTGGAGCGTGCTCGGTGATCTGCGACGGGCAGCTGATCAAGAGTTGCATGATGCTCGCGGTCGCCGCCGAGGGCTGTGAGATCGAGACGGTCGAGAGCCTCGGCGAAGGCGCCGACGGACTCGACCCGATCCAGGCCGCCTTCAAGGAGCACCACGGCCTGCAGTGCGGCTACTGCACGCCGGGCGTCCTGCTGAACGCCAAGACCCTGCTCGCCGAGAATCCAAACCCGAGCGAGGCCGAGATCCGCCGCGCGCTGAAGGGCAACCTCTGCCGCTGCACGGGCTACGTCAACATCGTTCGCTCGATCGAGGCCGCCGCGGAGGCAATGCGATGAAAGCCGAGACCACCTACTACCCCGCCGTCGAGCAGAACGAGCGCCTCGGCGCCTACAGCGGTCAGAGCGTCCCGCGCGTCGAGGACAAGCGCCTGCTGAAGGGCCAGGGCGCCTTCGTCGACGACCTCTGGATGCACCGCCAGGGCCATGTCCACTTCGTCCGCTCCCCCTATGCCCACGCGCGAATCGTCTCGGTCGACGTGTCCCGCGCCGAGGCCCAGCCGGGCGTCTACGCGACGCTGACAGGCGAGGAGGTCGGCGTCCTCCAGCAGCCCTACTTCCAGATGGCGCCCGAGCCGGGCGGGCTGATGAAGGACTACTGCATGGCCGTCGGCAAGGCGCGCTACATGGGCGAACCCGTCGTCGCGGTGCTAGCCGAGTCGGCAGCGCTCGCGCGCGACGCCGCCGAGCTGATCGACGTCGTCTATGAGCCGCTTGGGGTGACCCTCGACGGGGTCGCGACGATCGAGCCCGAAACGCCCGTGCTCCACGAGGAGATCGGCTCGAACGTCGCCTGGCACGGCGTCTATGACTACGGCGACGTCGACTGGGCGCTTGAGAACGCCGACCACGTGGTCCGCATCGACCGCCTGCACTTCCACCGCTTCTCCTCGGCGCCGCTCGAGACGACCGGCGCCCTGGTCAACTGGGACCCCGGGACCGGAGAGATCGAGTTCCGCACGAACAACCAGATGCCGATGTTCGCGGCGATGTTCATCGGTCCCGCGATCGGGGTCGGCATCGACCACATGCAGTTCTCAAGCCAGGACATCGGCGGCGGTTTCGGGATCAAGATCACCAGCTACACCTACCTGACCGCGCTGGCGCTGCTCTCGCGCAAGGCGGGTCGGCCGGTCAAATGGAGCGAGACCCGCTGGGAGCACCTGGCGGCCTCGGCGCACGGCAACGAGCGCACCTTCCTCGACATCGAGGTCCCGGTGATGAGCGACGGGACGATCCTCGGCTTCAAGGTGCGCGCCTTCGACGACGCCGGCGCCTACCTGCGCTACGAGCCGCTCGGCGCGGTCATCTGGTCGCAGGTCGTGCCGGGCAACTACCGACTCAAACACGTCCGCGTCGACTACACAGAGACCCTGACCAACAAGTGCCCGGTCGGCCCCAACCGCGGCTACTCGCGCCTGCAGCATCTGTGGATGATCGAGCGGATCGTCGACATCGTCGCCAAGGAGCTCGGCTTCGACCCGGTCGAGCTTCGCAAGCTCAACTACGTCCAGCCCGAGGACTACCCCTACGAGACGCCGAACGGCTGCATCTACGATTCCGGCGACTATCCGACGATGCTCGAGAAGGCGCTCGAGCTGATCGACTACCAGGGCGCCCGCAAACGCCAGCGCGCCGCCGCGGGAACCGGGAAGCGCATCGGCATCGGGATCGGATCGACGCTCGACTCCGGCACCAACAACTTCGGCCAGTCGCGGATCATCAACTCGGCGCTGCCCTTCTCTGGCAACGGCGAAGCCGCGATCGTCCGGCTCGACCTCTACGGCGAGGTCACGGTCACGATCGGGACGACGCCGCAGGGCCAGGGCCACGAGACGACCGCCGCCCAGGTCACCGCCGACATCCTCGGGATGAGCCCCGATCAGGTCCACGTCGCGGCCGGCTACAACAAGGCCGCCAACACATACGTCGGCTTCTCAGGGACCTATGCGAGCCAGTTCGCGGTGACCGGACTCGGCGCGGTGATGGGCGCGGCTGAGAAGCTCCGCGGCGAGATCATCAAGGTCGGCGCCTGCATGCTCGGCGCCGAGGAGTCAGACATCGAGCTCGCCGACGGCTTCGTGCGCCTGGCCGCCAACCACGAGGTTGCGATCCCCTTCATCGGGATCGCGGCGACGGTCTTCGCCAACGTCGCCGAGCTGCCCGGCGAGCTCGCCGACTCGGTGACGCTCAACTGCCGCTACGTCTACCGCCCGCCGTTCACCGTCCCCGACCACGAGACCAAGACCGGCAAGCTGACGCTCACCTACGCGAGCCAGATCCACGCGGCGGTCATCGAGATTGACGAGGAGACCGGCCTGGTTGCGATCCTCGACTACGCGGCCGTCGACGAATGCGGCCGTAAGATCAACCCCAAGATCGTCGAGGGACAGGTGCACGGCGCCACCGCCCACGGCATCGGCGCCGCGCTGCATGAGTCCTTCGAGTACGACTCAGAGGGCCAGCTGCTCAACGCGACGTTCGCCGACTACCACGCGGCGACCGCCCTCGACGTGCCCGACATCCGCTACGACGACATCGAGTGCCCGTCGCCGTTCACGCCGAACGGGGCGAAGGGCATGGGCGAGGGTGGCGGGGCGCCGCTGTCGACGATCTGCAGCGCGATCGAGGACGCCCTGCCCGAAGGCGCGCACATCGTCTTCGACACGCACAACCACTCTGAACGGGTCTATGAGCTGCTGCGGAGCGCCGCGGCCAAGGGCCCACGCGGAGTGGAGGTCGAGTCGCGATGAGCGCCGTCAGCGGATCGAGCACCGTGGCCGCCGACCGCGAGCGCCTCTGGCAGGTGCTGAGTGACCCGGCCGCCCTGGGCGCGACGCTGCCGGGCGTCGACGACGTCTTCGTCGAGGACGCGACGCACTTCAGCGCGCTCGCGCGTCCGGCGACGGCGCTTGGCGAGACTCGCATTCATATGGACTTCGAGATCCTCGAGGAGCGCAGCGGCGAGTACGTGCGAATCGCGGGGTCCGGTCGCGCGGGCGAGAACAGGGTCGAGCTGAACATCGAGCTCCACCTCGCGGACGCGCCGAGCGGCGGCACGGCGGTGAGCTGGCGCGGCGATCTGACGCTGCGCGGCGTGCTCAACTCGTTGATGCAACGCGGCGCGAGCGCGATCTTCAACGAGCAGGTGGAAGCGGTTCTCGCCGCCGGAGCAGCGGGCGGGTCCTGAGCGGATGGCGACCGGGCTGGTCAGGCTTCCTGGCGCGAACGCGATCGACAGCCACCGGACGCTCGCCGACCGCGCATTCACGGCGCTGCACGACGCGATCGTGGCCGGCCACCTCGCGCCCGGGGAACGGCTGCCGATCGAGGAGCTCGGTGCCGAGCTCGGGATGAGCGCGATGCCGATCCGCGAGGCGCTGCGTCGGCTCGACGCCGCCGGCCTCGTGGAGAACATTCCCCACCGCGGCGCGCGGGTCACCGAGCTGTCGATCGAGGACCTCGCCGAGGTCTACGAGGTGCGCCTGGCGCTTGAGCCGCTGGCCGTCGCTCGAGCGGCGGAGCGCTTCGACGCCGAGCACGCCGCAGCGGCGTCCGAGCGCCTCGCCGTGCTGGCCGCCCTGCGCGACACCAACACGCCGGAGACCTGGGCCGCCCACACGGCGTTTCACTTCGCGCTCTACGACGCGGCGGACTCGAGCTGGCTGCTGCGGTTGATCCAGCCGCTCTGGGAGACAAGCCAGCGCTATCGCCTGGCCACGAAGGTCGCGCCCAAACTCGAAGCGCGCCGCGCCGAGCACGAGGAGATTCTGCGCGCCTGCATCGAGCACGACGCCGAGCTCGCCGCGCGCGATCTCTACAACCACCTCGCCGCGACGGCGAACATGGTCTCGGCTGCGATGGGCGGCTCGGCGCTCTTCGAACCGCGCTACTAGCGTGCGCGATGATGTCGCCGGCTCGCGTACGCGGCGGCACATCGACTCGACGGAGGCCCCAGATGGAAGTGCTCTACAGCACCACCGGCATCTCTAGCGGCGACGGACGCGACGGCCGGGCGGCGCTTGCTGACGGGAGCCTCGAGCTCACGATGGCGCCGCCCGCGGAGACCGGCGGGAAGGGCGGCGGATCAAACCCCGAGCAGCTCTTCGCACTCGGCTACGCGGCCTGCTTGCACAGCGCTCTGAAGGTCTCCGGCGGGCGTCTTGAAAAGAAGGTCGCCGGCTCGACGGTCAAGGCGACCGTCACGATCGGCCGCGACGAGTCGGGCTACTCGCTGGCCGTCGAGCTGAGCGCGGCGGTGCCGGGCCTCGCCGAGGAGGAGGTCCGCGAGCTGCTCGAGGCCGCGCATGAGATCTGCCCGTACTCGAAGGCGACGCGCGGGAATATCCTGGTCACGCTGACCGTCGGCTGAGATGAGGGCGGCGGCCGCGGCGATCGTCACGGCACTGGCCGCGGCAGGGCTCGCGCAAGGCGCATCGCAGCCGCCGAGCGTCGCAGTCGGCGCGCCGGCGGGGGAGATCGCGACGGTCGGCGCGGCTCCGATCGGACTGAGCGTCGAGTACCCGCTGCTCGAGCGCGAGATGGGCCAAGGAGCGTGTCCGCCGGCCGCGTTCGTCGCCGCCATGCGCGGTCTCGGCACGCCGGTGCTTCGGATCGGCGGGGACTCGCAGGATCAGACCGCGCCGGCCGGGACCGCGCGGCGTCCGGGGGTGAGCGACCTCGAGCGCGGCTTCTGGTCGCGCCTCGGGTGCCTCGAGCGCGAGACGTCGCTTCCGGTCGTGATCGGGATCAACCTCGCCTCCGGCGAGGCGGCCTGGGCGGCGCAGATCGCCGCCGGCGCGCGCTCCGCGGTGCCGGCGGCGCGGCTTCGCTTCGAGCTCGGCAACGAACCCGACATCTACGGCGTCCGCGTGCCGTGGGCAAACGGCGGCGCGCTCGTGCACGCGCCGATGCCCTTCGCCGTGTACCTGTCGCGAGCCCACGCCGCGCGCGCTGAGCTTGGCCGCGGAGCGCAGCTCGAGGGTCCCGACTTCGCTTCGGGGCGCTGGGTCGCACAGGTGCCTTCGCTCGCCCACGCGCTGACCCTGAACGCGATCGACACCCACTTCTATCCGCTGGCGGCCTGCACGAGCGGCGACACGGCGTCGGCCGCCGAGCTCCTCTCGCGTGCCGTGCAGGCGAAGATCTTCGAACGGATCACGCTCGTGCGCGACGCCACGGCGGCGCACCTGCCGGCGGTCGTCTCGGAGGCCAACTCGGTCAGCTGCGGCGGGGTCGCGGGCGTCTCGGACGGCGCCGCGGCGGCGGTCTGGGGAGCGCGCGCTGTGCTCGAGGCGCTTCGCGCCGGCTTCACCTCGATTCGCTTCCACTCAAGCGGCGGTCGCTACGACCCCTTCACCGTCGCCGGATCGAAGGTCACGCCGCGCCCGCTCTACCTCGCGCTGAGCGCGATCGAGCCGCTGCTGCCACCCGGCGCGCGCCTTGAATGGATTCCGGGAGCGCACGCACTCGACGGCATGGCGATCGCCTCGCCGCGCACGACGTTCCTGAGTAACTACGGATCGGCGCCGCTCTGGGTCAGCGTCTCGGCGCGCGGCTCCGCAGTCGTTGTCACCGTCGCTGACTCCCGACCCGCCGTCTCGCGTAGCACGGTGCGCGCGAACGGCGGGCGCGCCCGCGTCGAGCTCCCGCCCGACTCCTTCGTCGCGATCGCCGCTCAGCCCGCGACGAGCAGGTAGACGCGCAGCGGGCCGCTCGGGTAACGGGCGCCGGCAAACGACGCGACGCGGTAGTAGACGCCGCGGTAACTGACGCGGCCGGAGTTCGGCAGGACGGCCGGACCGGGGAAGGTGCCGTCGAGCTGCACCGAGCCCGAGCGCACGAGCAGCGGCGCGCCCGTCAGGGAGTGGACGAGTGCGACGTAGCCGCGTGCGCTCTGCACGGATAGGACGGCCTGGGCGACGACCGCGCCGGCGGCATCGGTGATCGCGGCGCGCACCGGCGAGATCAGCGGCCGCGTGCCGTCAGCCGCGGCGACGAGATGCCCACCGACCATCACACGCAGGCCGCCGAACCCGGGGCCCTTGGTGACGAGAGCCGTCACGAGCATCGAGGCGGTCGCGTAGTCCCCCGCGGCGAGCGCGAGGGGAAGTTCGCGGTCCTTGATCAGCGTATCGAGGGCAAACTGGATCGCGCTGCCGGTGCTCGCGCGCCCGTAGTCGAAGCGTGCGATCGCCGCCTCTTCATCGGCCCGCACCTGCGCGCACGGCTGCTTGGAAAGCGACGCCGGCGGCGCTCGGACGAGCAGCCAGACGCGCAGGCGCCCGGTCGGGAAGCGGCCGACGTAGAAGGAGTCGACGAGGTAGAGCGCGCCGTGGACGCGCGCCGTGCCGCCGCTCGCCGGCAGCGTCGCCGGGTCGACCGCGATGTCACGCTCCACGACCTGCCCGTTGTAGGTCATCACGCTGTGCTCGCCGACGAGTCGCGCGATCAGCAGCTCGTAGCCGAGGTCGTCCTGGATCGACATCGTGAAGCTGCCGATCACGCGCCCCCCACTGCGAAGCGTCCCTCGCACCGGTGCGAGCACATGGGGCCCGCCGAGTTCGCCCAGTACCCGCCCGGCGCTCACGACGCGCAGCCGGACGATGTGCATGTGGTTATAGACGAGCGCGTAGACCGCGCTCTGCACGGCCGAGGGGTCCCCTGCTGCCACGGCGCTCAGAAGGGCGGGGTTGGTCTCGATCGCGTGGAGCGCCCGCCGCACGCCGTGACCATTGCGCTCGCCCTTCGCAATCCGAAGGACCGCGGAAAGCGCGGTTGAGTCGTAGGTGGCGAGCGTCGCGGGACCACAGGCGGTCGTGACGGCTGCCGGCGCTCCGCCGGTCGCGCCGGCGGCCACCAGAACGCCGATCGTTCCGATCGCGACGATCGCCAGCAACGATGTGGCGATCCGAGCGGTGCGCGACATGGGGGGCACACCGTACCGCGCGCGAATGTAAACAGCCGCAACATGCGGGGAGAGCGCCCCAGCGCGTCCGCAGCCGCAACTAATCTGGATTTTGCGATGGACGATCAACGCGAAAAGGCCCCCAGGCGCTGGTTTTCGCGACCGATCGAGCCGCGGCCGACCGACCAGGAGGCCGAGGTCAGGGCGACGCTTTACGCGCCTCCCACCGAGCGGGAGCGAACGGTTCAGCCCGTCAGTCCCGAGCGCCGCATGCGCCCGGCCGCCTGAGACTCAGGAAACTCACAGCTTCGCGCGCGACAATCGGCCCGTGCCGGTAGCCGATCCAACCAGCGAGGCGGTCCACATCCTTGTCGTCGACGACGAGCCGAACATCGTCGACGTCATCGCGATGGCGCTGCGCTTCGAGGGGTTCGAGGTCGAATCGGCCGCCAACGGCGCTGACGCGATCGCCGCCGTCGCCGGACGCCGCCCCCAGCTTTTGATCCTCGATGTGATGCTGCCCGACCTCGACGGCTTCGAGGTTGCGCGCCGCCTCGCGGCCGCCGACATCGACGTCCCGATCATCTTCCTCACCGCGCGCGACTCGACCGAGGACAAGGTCCACGGCCTGACTCTCGGCGGCGACGATTACGTCACCAAGCCGTTCAGCCTCGAGGAGCTCGTGGCGCGCATCCGCACAATCCTGCGCCGCAGCGGGCTGTCTGAGGACTCGAGCTCGAAGCTCGTGTTCGCGGATCTCGCGCTCGACGAGGACGCCCACGAGGTCAGCCGCGGCGGGCGCCCGATCGAGCTCACCGCGACCGAGTTCCGCCTGCTGCGCTATCTGATGCTCAACCCGCGCCGGGTGCTGACGCGCCCTCAGCTGCTCGACCACGTCTGGAACTACGACTTCGGCGGCGACGCGCGGGTACTCGAGACCTACATCAGCTACCTGCGCAAGAAGGTCGACTCCGCGGGTCCGCCGCTGATCCACACGGTGCGCGGCGTCGGCTACGCGCTGCGCCTGCCGCGGAGCTGAGCTCGCCGTGTCGCTTCGCGCCCGCCTGCTGATCGGGCTCGTCGTCGTCACCGCAGTCGGGCTGATCGTCGCCGCTGTCGTGACCTACGCCGCAGAGCGGTCGTTTCTGATCAACCGCGTCGACCAGGAGCTGGTCGGCAACGTGCACGCCTTCGAGGACCAGGTCGACAGCCAGCTGCACCTGCACAAGGGCCCGCCGGGCGGTCCGGGAGACGGCGACGACTTCCCCCAATACCCCGGGCCTCAGGGCGGCGGGCCAAGCGGCGGTGTGGTCCCGCCGCTTGGGAGCTATGCGATCTACATCGCGCCGAACGGCCAGAAGCGCTCCTACCACGCTCTCGACGCCCTCTCACCGCCGAAGCTCCCCGCCGCGGTGCCGCTCACGACGACGGCTCGCCATCCGCACCTGATCACCGTCGACTCCGCAGCGGGCTCCTCACTGCAGTACCGCGTGATCGCGAAGCCATCGGACACGGGGGCGGGGCGGCTGATCGTCGCGCTGCCGCTCAGCGACGTCGAGCAGACGCTCCACCGCCTGCGCAACGTCGGCCTGATCGTGATCGGCTCCGTCCTGCTCCTCCTCGCGGCGTTCTCGACGCTCCTGATCCGCCTCGGCCTGCGCCCGCTTGACCGCATGGGCGCGACCGCCGGCGCGATCGCCGCGGGCGATCTGTCGCGACGCGTCGAGGATGAGAACCCGCGCACCGAGGTCGGCCGCCTGGCGATCGCGCTGAACGCGATGCTCGGCCAGATCGAGCGCGCCTTCGCCGAGCGCCAGGCGAGCGAGGACCGCCTGCGCCGCTTCCTTTCAGACGCCTCACACGAGCTGCGCACGCCGCTGACGTCGATCCGCGGCTACGCGGAGCTCTACCGGATGGGCGCCGCGTCGAGCCCGCAGGAGGCGGCCAAGGCGATGGAGCGCATCGAGCAGGAGGCCTCGCGGATGGGCGTCCTCGTCGAGGATCTGCTCGCTCTGGCGCGCCTCGACGAGCTCCCGGTCAGGCGTCACGAGCGTCTCGATGCCGCCCCGCTCGTGCGCGACGCCGCCGAGGACGCGCGCGCGGCGGCGCCGGACCGCGAGATCACGGCGCATGCCGACGGCGAGCAGATCGTCAACGGCGACTCCTCGCAGCTTCGCCAGGTGCTCGCCAACCTGACGCGCAACGCCCTGACCCACACGCCGCCCGGCACGCCGATCGAGCTGTCGGTCGAGCGGACCGACGGGCACGTGCGGATCGCGGTGCGCGACCACGGTCCGGGGCTTCCCGAGGGAGCCGGCGAAAGCGTGTTCGAGCGCTTCTGGCGCGCCGAGGGCGGACGCGAGCGCGGCAAGGCGGGTGCCGGGCTCGGCCTCGCGATCGTCGCCGCGATCGTCGAGGCCCACGACGGCAGCGTCAGCGCCGCAAACGCCCCCGGCGGCGGCGCCCAGTTCGTGATCGAGCTGCCGGCCGCGAAGGACTAGGCCGCCGCGGCGGCAGCGATCAGCGCCGGCGCGCCGTACTCGACGAGGCAGGCGGGGATCTCGACCGTTCGGTCGTCGCGCTGGTGGTTTTCGAGCAGCGCGATGATCGTGCGCCCGACCGCCAGGGCGGTGCCGTTGAGCGTCGCTGCGGTCACCGTTCGCGACCCTTCGCCGCCGCGGACGCGAATCTCGAGGCGGCGCGCCTGGTAGTCGGTCGTGTTCGAGCACGACGTCAGCTCGCGGTAGCGGCCCTGGCTCGGCAGCCAGCCCTCGCAGTCGTACTTCTTGGCCGCCGACGCGCCGAGGTCGGCGACCGAGATGTTGACGACCCGGTAGGGAATCTCGAGCTCGCGCAGGAGCGCCTCCTCGATCTCGAGGATCTCCTCGTGCTGCGCCTCGGCCGCCTCGACGGTCGTGAAGACGAACATCTCGACCTTGTCGAACTGGTGGACGCGGAAGATCCCGCGCGTGTCCTTGCCCGCGGCGCCCGCCTCGCGACGAAAGCACGGTGAGAAGCCGGCGTAGCGCAGCGGCAGATCACCGGAGTCGAGGATCTCCCCCGCGTGAAGCGACGCGAGCGCGACCTCCGAGGTGCCGACCAGGTAGAGCTCGTCGTCGGGCAGCGAATAGATCTGCTGCTCGGTGTCCGGCAGGAAGCCCGTGCCGTAGAGCGCCTGCTCGCGGACGAGGACCGGCGGGATCACGGGTTCGAAACCGCGCGCGCGGACCCGCTCGAGCGACCAGCGAACGAGCGCCAGCTCGAGCATCACTAGGTCGCCCTTGAGGTAGGCGAAGCGCGCCCCCGAAAGGCGCGCCCCCGCCTCCATATCGATCAGCGCGCCGGCCAGCTCGAGGTGGTCGGCGGCGGGTTCAGAGCGCGGCTCGCCGACCGTCCGCACCACCGTGTCCTCATCGGCCGCGTCCAAAAGAGGCAGGTTCGGCAGCGCGATCAGCGCTTCGCGAAGCTCCTCGCGCACGGCGGCGAGGTCGGCTTCGAGCGCCTTCTCGCGCTCGCCGTGCCCGCGCATCTCAGCGATCGCCGCGGCGGTGTCCTCGCCCGCGCTCTTCGCGCGCGCGATCTCCTGCGAGGCGGCGTTCTTGGCCGCGCGCAGCGTCTCCAGTTCGGGAATCAGCTCGCGGCGGCGGGCGTCGAGCGCGGCGACGGCCGCGACGCGAGCCCCGTAATCGTCCCCGCGGCGCGCGAGCGCGGCACGCACCGCGTCGCCCTGCTCGCTGATCAGCCGCAGGTCGAGAACCGCCGGGCTCCTAACCCCCGCATGAAGTGCCGGCGCCGATCGTCGGCGTGTGCGGCGCCTTGAGCCCGGCGTACTTCGCGAGGAAGCGGGCGACGGCCTGTGCCTGCTCGCCGACGACGACGTCCTGCGGCATGATCTCGCCGCTGAAACCGCCGTTCTCGATCGCGTAGAGCACGCAGGCGTAGCCCTCCTTGCGGAAGTCGAAGTTCGGCGCCTGGGTGCGCAGGCGGCCCTGGACCGAGCTGGCCGAGCCCGCCGCGCCGACCAGCGACAGCGTGTGGCAGCCCGAACAGTGCGTCAGGAAGAGCTCGGCTCCCTGGCGGTAGGGGCTGTTCTTGGCGAGCTTGATCGTCTGCGAGGAGCAGGCGCTGATCGCGACAGCGCAGGATGCGGCGACCGCCACGGTCCGCGCGATCTTTGCTTTCGAAGCCATTCGCGGGCAGATCATATGGGCAGGGCAGGCTACGCAGGAGTTAGCGCGGGCACGGCGAAAGTCATAGTCCCGGCGTCGGTTGGAGACGGTCGCTTCGTGACTTGCGCGATCGATCCCTTACGGCGGCAACCAGATGCCGACGCCGGGATTTTCTCTGGAGAGGGCTCAGTCCCTCGTTATGTGGACCCCGCGCCGAACCCTCAGTAGGTGCCGGCCGCGCGCAACGCGAGCACGCAGACGACGATCGCGGCGAGCGCCATGATCCCCATCTCGCGGCGCAAGATCACAAGCACGATCGCCTCCTGCTCGGCCGCGGGCAGCCCGGCCACCTCGGCGGAGCTGTCGAGGTCACGCGCGCTCAGCACATGGTCGGCGGCGACGACCCGCAGCTGCTCGGCGACGAAGCCGACGGCGATCGGCACGAGCGCGTAGACGTAGAAGAGGTTGCTCGCCGGCGGCTTGCTGGCGATCACCAGCCCGCCGACCAAAAGCGCGTAGGCGAGCGTCAGCACCTGCCCGCCACGCAACGCGACCCAGAACTCGCGGCTCGGTGCGCCGATGTACCAGCGGAAAGCCCCGAAGAGCCCCGTCAGGCCGTTGACGGCGGCCGTCGCGGCCGCCGCCCAGACGGCCAGATCGCGCGCCGTCAAGGCGCGACGATTCCCCGCGATATCGAGCGTTTTGCCACTAAGTAACACTCCGATACAAGGTCGGTGGGTAGTGGTATAACGCCACCTGTGATCAGAAGCTACCTGCCGGCGATCGTGTTCCTCGTGCTCGGATCCGTCGTCGGCGGAACCTTTGCGCTCCTCAACACGCTGTTCGGCCCGCGCCGCCGGATCCCCGCCAAGACCCAGCCGTATGAATGCGGACTCCCGTCGGAGGTCAAGCGCGGCTTCCGCTTCGGGATCAGCTTCTACCTGATCGGAATGCTGTTCATCCTCTTTGACACGGAGGTCTTCTTCTTCGCCCCCATCGCAATCCACCTGCGGGCCTATGGCCTGTACGCGCTCGGCGAGACGATCACCTTCGTGGTGCTCCTGATGGTCGCGCTGATCTACGTGTGGCGGCGCGGGGCGCTCGAATGGCGCTGACGCGCGAGCCGATCGAACCGGGCAGCCTGCGCGCCCGACAGCTCCTCGCCCGCGACCTGCTGCGCGGCGACCTCGACGGCCTCGACCTCGAAAAGCACGTCGAGCAGTCGATCATCACGACGACCCTCGACAAGGCCGTCAACTGGGCGCGCGGCAACTCGATGTTCCCCGCGACCTTCGGCCTCGCCTGCTGCGCGATCGAGATGATGTCGATCGTCGCCTCGCGTGTAGACGTCGCGCGCTTCGGCTGGGAGGCCTTCCGCGCCTCGCCGCGCCAGGCCGACCTGCTGATCCTCTCCGGCCGCGTCTCGATCAAGATGGCGCCGGTCGTGCGGCGCATCTACGACCAGATGCTCGAGCCGAAGTGGGCGATCGCGATGGGCGCCTGCTCCTCATCGATGGGCGTCTTCAACAACTACGCGATCGTGCCCGCCGACAAGTTCATGCCGATCGACGTGCACGTTCCGGGCTGCCCGCCGCGCCCCGAGGCGTTGATGCACGGCATCCTCAGGCTTCGCAAGATGATCCAGGACGACCCCGAGATGGGGTGGCGGCAGCGCTACGACGCGGAGGGCACCGAGGAGGTCGTGCCCGGCGCGGAGCCCGCCGGTGCCTGACCAGGTAGGGCTCGAGCTGATCGCCGGCCAGCTCGCTTCCTCAAATCCCGGCGCGGTCACCGGCACGGTCTTCTTCCGCGGACAGGCGACGCTCGAGATCGCGCCGCCCTCGGTGCGCGGCGTCCTCGCGGCGCTCAAAGACCAGCACGGCTACCGGGCGCTGATGAGCGTCCACGGCGTCGACTACTACCCCGAGGAACCGCGCCTCGGCGTCCACTACGAACTGCTCGACATGTCAAAGGTCGACCGCATCAGCGTCAAGCTGCGCGTCCCGCTGGAGGACCCCGAGGTCGACTCGGTGACGCCGGACTGGCCGACGGCCAACCACCAGGAGCGCGAGGTCTACGACATGTTCGGAGTGCGCTTCGCGGGCCACCCCGACCTGCGGCGGATCCTGATGCCCGAGGACTACGAGGGCCACCCCCAGCGCCGCGACTTCCCGGTCGGCGGCGAGCCCGTCCTGTTCACCTATAACGACGCGACCAGCCCCGGGTGGACCCGGTGAGCAGCATCCGCTCCGACTACCGCGCGCGCGAGGAGTCGATCACGATGTCGCCGCTCGAGACGCAGATCTCGCAGCAGCGCGACGGCGAGACGGTCGAGCTCCTGACGCTCAACATCGGGCCCCACCACCCGGCGACGCACGGCGTCCTGCGCCTGCTCGTGACGCTCGAGGGCGAGATCGTCCGCGACCTTCAGCCGATCATCGGCTACGTCCACACCGGCATCGAGAAGACCGCCGAGCAGAAGGCCTATTGGAAGGTGATCCCCGTCGTCGAGCGGATGGACTACCTCTCCTACTACTTCAACGCGATGGCCTTCTGCGGTGCCGTCGAGACGCTGCTCGAGTGCGAGGTGCCGGCGCGCGCGCAGTACCTGCGCGTGATCCACCTCGAGCTCAACCGGATCATGTCCCACCTCGTCTGGCTCGGCACGAGCGCCCTCGATCTCGGCGCGATCTCGATGTTCTGGTACTGCTTCCGCGAGCGCGAGACGATCCTCGACCTGTTCGAGTTCTCCTCCGGCCAGCGGATGCACACGCGCTACTTCCAGGTCGGCGGCGTGATGGAGGACATCCCGCGCGGCTTCGAGGAGAAGCTGCGTGCGTTCCTGAAGATCATGCCCGGGCGCGCCGACCAGTACGGCGATCTGCTGCGCCGCAACGAGATCCTCCTCCAGCGGCTGCGCGGCGTCTGTGCGCTCGACGAGCAGACGCTGCTCGACCTGGGCGTCACGGGGCCGCTGCTGCGCGCCGCCGGCAACCCGTGGGACCTGCGCAAGGCCGCCCCCTACACCTCCTACGAGCACTTCGACTTCAAGATCCCGGTCGGGACGGTCGGCGACAACTACGACCGCTTCGCCGTCCGCCTCGCGGAGATCTACGAGTCGGTCAAGATCATCGAGCAGGCGCTCGACGGGCTCCCGGAGGGCCCGCACATCACCACCGACCGAAAGATCGCGCTGCCGCCGCGCCACGAGCTCGCGACCTCGATGGAAGCGCTGATCCACCACTTCAAGCTCGTCACCGAGGGCTTCCGCGTCCCGCCGGGCGAGGTCTACTACCCGATCGAGGGGCCGCGCGGGGAGCTCGGCTGCTTCGTGCGCTCGGACGGCTCCTCCAAGCCGGCGCGCGTGCACATGCGAGATCCGAGCTTCGTCAACCTCCAGGCGACCGCGCCGATGGTCCGCGACGCCTACATCGCCGACCTGATCGCCACGCTAGCGATGCTCGACCCGATCCTCGGGGGGATCGACCGTTGAGCGGCGTGCGCCGCTACGAGCATGGCTCGCGGGTGCCCGGCTGGGACAGCGCGGCCGATCTCGACAAGGCCCCGGCGGCGGTTCCCGATCCCGCGCTCGTCGACGTGCCGGCCGATCTGCGCGCCGACATCGAGGCCGCGATGGCGCGCTACCCAGACCGCCACTCGGCCGCGCTCCCGGCGCTGCGCGCCGCCCAGGATCGCTACGGCTGGTGCTCGCCGGAGGCGATCGAGCAGGTCGCCTGCGTGATGCGCCTGACGCCCGCCTACCTGGCCTCCGTCGCGACCTTCTACGACATGTTCGAGCTCGAGCCAGCGGGCCGCCACTCGGTCTATGTCTGCACGAACATCACCTGCTCGCTGCGCGGCGCCGACAACCTGCTGACGGCGATCGCGGAGGCGGCCGGCGGCGATCCCGAGATCAACGTGCGCTCCTTCGAGTGCCTCGGCGCCTGCGACATCGCGCCGATGGTGTCGGTCGACAATGTTTACTACGGCCCGCTCGAGCTGACCGACGCCGAGCGCCTCGTCGAGGACCTGCGCTCAGGACGCGAGCCGCTTCCCGAGCTGGCGCTCGCGCTTCGCCGCAGCGCCGACCCCAACGCCGCCACGACATGAGCCCGACGATCCTGCTGCGCGACATCGATGAGCCGGGACTTGCGACGCTCGCCGTCTATGAGCGTCGCGGCGGCTACGCGTCGCTGCGCAAGGCGCTCGCGATGGAGCCCGACGCGATCGTCGCCGAGATCGACGCCTCGGGCCTGCGCGGCCGCGGCGGCGCGGGCTTCCCGGCCGGGCGCAAGTCGTCGTTTTTGCCCAAGGGCGACATGCCCAAGTACCTCGTCTGCAACGCCGACGAATCGGAGCCGGGCACCTTCAAGGACCGCGAGCTGATGCAGAAGTGCCCGCACATGCTGATCGAGGGCGTCGCGATCGCCGCCCGCGGCGCCGGCATCACGCGGGCCTTCATCTACATCCGCGGCGAGTACGAGGCGCAAGCCAAGATCCTCGACTCGGCGCTCGCCGAAGCGCGCGGCGCGGGCTACATCGGCGAGCGGATCATGGGCAGCGACTTGTCACTCGACGTCGTCCTACACCGCGGCGCGGGCGCCTACATCTGCGGCGAGGAGACGGGCCTGCTCGACTCGCTCGAGGGCAAGCGCGGCAACCCGCGCCTGAAGCCGCCGTTCCCGGCTCTCCAGGGCCTCTACCAGGGACCGACGCTGATCAACAACGTCGAGACGCTGATGACGATGCCCTACATCATCGACGTCGGCGGCGCGGAGTACGCGAAGCTCGGGGCCCCGAACTCGGCGGGCACGAAGGTCGTCTCGGTCTCCGGCCACGTCCAGCGCCCGGGCAACTACGAGGTCGAGCTCGGCACCCCCTCGCGGGCGATCATCTTCGACCTCGCCGGCGGGCCACCGCCGGGGCGCCGCGTCAAGCTGTGGTTCCCGGGCGGCTCGAGCTCGCCGGTGCTGACCGAGGCCGACCTCGACGTCCCCTACGACTTCGACTCGCTGGCGAAGGCCGGCACGATGCTCGGCTCGGGGGCGATCATCGTCGTCGACGACTCGATGCCCGTCCTCGATGTCGCCCTGAAGGTCGCGAAGTTCTACCGCCACGAGTCGTGCGGCAAGTGCACCCCGTGCCGCGAGGGGA
>DATGHN010000156.1:0-4493 GCA_035308005.1 Solirubrobacteraceae bacterium | reverse complement strand
CCTGGCATCGCCACGGGCGGCCGGCGCCGCTGATCCGCGGCGACGTGCTGGCACACGCGCTCGGGATCGAGCACGGGCCGCCGCTCGGCGAGCTCCTGGCGGCGATCGCCAGGGAGGCCTACGCCGGAACGCTGCGAAGCGCCGAGGAAGCGATCGCGTTCGCGCGCGAGCGTTTGGCGTAGGCTTGCCGCGCCGTGGCGGACTGCCTCTTCTGCAAGATCGTGGCGGGTGAGCTGGCGGCGACGATCGTCGCCGAGAGCGAGCTGGCGCTCGCCTTCGCCGACATCAATCCGGCCACGCCAGGGCACACGCTCGTGATCCCGCGGGCGCACGCCCAGGACGTCCAGGACGTCACGGCGTCCGACCTCAGGGCGACGACCGAACTGGCCCAGCAGGTCGCGCGTGCCGCTTTCGAGCGCCTCGGGGCCGACGGCGTGAACCTGCTCAACTCCTCGGGCGCGCTCGCCGGGCAGACCGTTTTCCACTTCCACATCCACGTGATCCCGCGCTATGACGGGGATTCGATGCGCCCTTCGTGGGTGCCTTCGCCGGGCGATCCAGACCAGATCGCCGCCGCGGCTGCCGCGCTTCGCGGCGCCTAGAACGGCCGCTTCGGGCGGGCTGCAAGTTTCTGCCTACTGCGCTCCGCGGGCGGCCGTGTGGTGTTGAATAGGGCGATGAGGAACAAGCTTGTGCTGCTTGTCACGATCGCCGTGATGCTGCTGATCCCGGCGCTCGCGTCGGGCACGCTGACCGAGATCGGCTCAGTCGGACTGCCGTTTGGCACGGCTTCGCCCGTCGGACCCACGGGAAAGACCGGCGCGAGCGGCAAGAGCGGCAAGAGCGGCAAGAAGGGCAAGAGCACATCGAAGGCCGGCAAGACCGGAGCGACAGGCCCGACGTCGACCGGCGGCGCCACCGGAGCGACCGGCCCGGTCGGTGCCACAGGTCCCGTCGCAAGCTGCCCGAGCGCGCCGTGTGAGGTCCTCAGCGAGACGACCGGCATGCAGGTCAAGGTCGGCTCCCACAACGCCCCGATCACGATCCCCCGCAACGGCGTGATCGTCGCCTGGACGATCCACCTGAGCGCACCGACCGCCGCTCAGATCGCGTACTTCAATCAGCATGAGGGCGGGCCTGCCGAGGCCGGCATCGCGATCCTCAAGCAGACCAAGGCGCTCAACTACACCCTCGTCGCGCAGAGCCCGCTCGTGCAGCTGCAGCCGTACTTCGGCGGCACCGCGCAGTTCCCGCTCGCCAACACGATCCCCGTGCAGAAGGGCGAGCGAATCGCGCTGACCGTGCCGACCTGGGCGCCCGCGCTGGCGATCAAGCTCGGCAACACGACGTCGTGGCGCGCGAGCCGGCCGAAGCACACCTGCACAAGCGCCACCGAGGCCTCAACGCAGACCTCGCAGACGACCGCCGGCTCAAACGTGCAGTACGCGTGCCTCTACCAGACGGCGCGCCTGCTCTACACGGCGACGCTGATCTCCACGCCCTAGCGGTCCTCGGCGGAGTTCGCCTTCGGCGAACCTCCGCCTGCGCTGGCTGGCCAGGGGTTGACGCATTCGTTGAGCGCCGCGTGCTCCACCGATTCGCGGCTTGCTGTGCTGGTTTAAGTTGAGCCCGACGGGGCTACGACGCCGCCACCCGAGCCGCTCTGGGAGGGGCTCGTGGGAGAGGTGCCGCCTCCGGCGGGGGTCGTGGTGCTCGCCGGGGTGCTGGAGGTCGTTGTCGAGGCCGAACTCGTCGTCGAGTTGGTGGTTGTCGTCACCGCCGTCGAGCTGGTGGACGTCGTCAGCGTCGAACCCGTCGGCGACGTCGAGCCGCTGTTGGAGCCGCCCTGGTTGTCGAGCGTCGGGTTGGTCAGGACGGGCGTGAGCTGCGTCGTGTTGGTCGGCACGACGTCGGCCACCTTGCTCCCGCCGCAGGCCGCGATCACGACGCCGGCCACGAGGATCGCGGTGGCGAGTGCGAAGCTGCGGCGGCGCCGCACCACTGCGTCAGCCCCCGATCGGCCCCATGCGACGCCCGCAAGTGGGGCAGTCGTTGAGGTCGCGCTGCGCGAACTGCTCGCACCATGGGCAGACGCGGAGATTCTCGGCCGTCCAGGGCAGCTTCGAGCGTGACGGGGCCAGCGGAAGGACGCGCCCGACGACTTCCAATGGCTCGCCGGTCGAGCGGTCGCGGTAGATGCGATCCGGCTCGGCCTCGACGATGACCTCGCGCCCGGTCGAGGGCGTGCGGAGGCGGTAGCGGTCACGCGGACTCATGCTGCGCCAGATCCTAGCGGCCGCGGCCTCGGATAGAGTTCGGCCGGGTATGGCGGATCGGGCGTCGGTGAGGCGAAAATTGCTCAGGGCGGGGGTTGTCGTGGTGGCAGGGCTCGCCGCCGGCGGCTGCGCACTCAAGGGCGGTCAGAACGTCTCGCTCGTCCAGGGCAAGATCCTCTTCGTCAAGCACTGCGGCAGCTGTCACACGCTTGCGCGCGCGCAAACGACCGGCAATATCGGGCCCAACCTCGACGCCGCGTTCGCCGAGAGCATCCAACAGGGCTTCGGCCGCGGCATCATCGGAGGGATCGTCGAGCAGCAGGTCGAGTACCCAACGACCGGCGGCGCGATGCCGAAGCTACCCCTCACGACACGCCAGGCAGCTGAGATCGCGGCCTACGTGCAGTACGCCTCGGCGCGCCCCGGCCAGGACGCGGGCCTGCTCGCGTCGGCTGTGCAGTCGGGCGCGTCGAAGCCCGCGGTCGAGAAGGACGGCAAGCTCGCGATCGACGCCAACCCGCAGGGCCTGCTCGCCTACACCGCCAAGACAGCGACCGCGACGGCCGGCACGATCACGATCTCGATGACCAACATGTCCGGCGTCGCTCACAACCTCGCGATCCAGCAGGGGACGAGCGGCGGGGTGCTGAAGGCGACGCCGATCACATCCTCGGGCACGCACTCGCTGACTCTGAATCTCAAGCCGGGCACCTATACCTTCTTCTGCCAGGTCCAGGGCCACCGCGCGGCCGGCATGTTCGGAACGCTGACGGTCAAATGATGCTCGGCGTGGTTCGCCTTCGGCGAAACCACGCCTGCGCTGGCTCGCCACCGATCAACGGGTCGCTTCGCCCGGGTGCTTCACGGATGAGCCGTGGCGTTCAACGTCCGAGCGCCGGCCTGCGGGGCGGCCCCGTAGCGTCCGTCACTCTCCCCACCCGGCCAGGTATCCAGCGCCGGCGCGGCGCCGCCTACACGAGCACTCACGCCAACGTGTAACAGCCACTGGCTGCTACACGTTTTTGATGATTACGACGACGACGATCACTACTGCGGCGAATGCGATCACGTAGAGCAGGAGGCGGAAGGCGGCGCTCTCACTGCCGAGGGGGTTCAGCATCGACGTCCTCCGCGGCCGCGCGGCCGACTCGCACGGAGCGCGGCGAGCACTCCCGCTAGATCACGTAGACCGTCGTGAACACGACGATCCACATGATGTCGACGAAGTGCCAGTAGATGCCGGGCACGTTCAGCCCGCGGTGCTCTTCCTCGGAGTAGTGGCCGCGGAAGGAGCGGACGGTGACGATCGAGAGCAGGATCAGCCCGATGCAGACGTGGGCGCCGTGCAGGCCGGTCAGCCCGTAGAAGATCGTTCCCTGAGCGCTGTTCGCCGGGGCGAAGCCGAGGTGCACGTACTCGTTGATCTGGACGAACAGGAACGTCGCACCGAGCATCAGCGTGCTGAGGATCCCGGCGCGCAGGCCGAACCGGTTGCCGCGCTTGACCGAGGTCTCTGCCCAGTGCAGCGTGAACGACGAGGAGATCAGGATCGCCGTGTTGAAGCCGGCGACCGCCAGCGGGATCTTCGTTCCGGGCGCCGGCCACGGGTCCCCGTTGGCGACGCGGATGAAGAAATAGGCCGTGAAGAAGGCCCCGAAGATCATGATCTCCGAGATGATGAAAAGCAGCATCCCGAGCGTCGGCGGATCGACTCGCGAGGAGCGGTTGGCCTCGATCGGCCCGTGATGCTCCTCTGCGTGATGCTCGTGGGCGATGCTCGCGGCTTCCACGCTTCCTCCGATCAGTTCGCCGTGACGGTCTCGGCCGAGGTGGCCACCACGTGCTCGACCTCGCAGGCCGCATAACGGCGCACGCGCTCGATCAGGTCGGCGCGCAGCCAGCCGGACTTGGTCTCGGGCAGGGTCGAGATCACGACGCGGTTGACGCGGAAGAATTGCAGCGCGTTGAGTGTCGCGGTGAACGGGTCCGGGTCGCCGACCATTCCCGCAGCGACGAGATCGGCGTCACGCAGGCCGGCCAGCATCCCCAGGAGCCGTTCGCGTGCCGCGGCCTCCGCGGCGCCGTCGCCACCCTGCTGCGGCACGACGATGATGAACACGTGCTCCTGGCCGTCGCCGGACGCCGCAATCTCCCGCAGGCGCGTCGCGAGCTCGGGGCTCTCGGCGGTCTGGTTCGCGACCACGAGCGTCGTGTCGT
>DATGHN010000155.1:0-16242 GCA_035308005.1 Solirubrobacteraceae bacterium | reverse complement strand
CTCGGCAAGGCAGATCGTGTGGGCTGCGCTGGTCGGGCCGCTCGCCGGCCTCACCGCCCTGCTCTGGGTACGGCTGGTTGCCGCGGCCAACCGATCGCGTCCCACGCGGCGGACGCTGCGCGTGCTCGCGCCAATCGTCATCTTCGGCGCGCTCGGGGCCGTGGCGATCCAGTACCCGCAGCTGCTTGGCAACGGCAAGGATCTCGCGCAGGTCGTCTTCGCCGGCAGGCTCTCGGTTGGCCTGATCGCCGTCCTCTTGATCCTCAAGCCGCTCGTCACCTCGGCCTGCCTCGGAAGCGGCGCGCCAGGCGGGCTCTTCACACCGACGCTCGCGCTCGGCGTGCTGTTCGGCTCGCTCCTCGGTCACGGCTGGAGCGAGCTGTGGCCGGGCTCGCCGGCCGGTACCTACGCGCTGATCGGAGGCGGCGCGGTACTCGCCGCCGCGATGCAGGGGCCGCTGGCGGCGACGGTGCTGATGCTCGAGCTGACGCACAGCCCGGGCACGCTCACCGTGCCGCTGCTGCTGGCGGCGGGCATCGCGACGGTCGTGGCGAGGCTGGCGAACGCGCCGTCGATCTACTCGGCGCGACTCGCCGAACCCGACAGGCCTCCGCCTCCGCCGCCGCAGCCGCTGCCCGGTGTTCCCCCGCTGTAGCTCAAGGCTTCTTGGTGATCGCCGACCCCGACGGGGAGACGAGCCACCACGGTCCTCCGAACGAGGTGTTGCCCTCGCCGCTGATGACGCCGGCCTTGGTATCGGAAATGAACAGGTAGAGCGGGTGACCGTCGTAGGTCACCTCGGTGGCGCCGTTGACTTTGATCGTGCCGATCAGCTTGGCATTGACGCCCGCGCCGGCGGTCGGTTTGCCCGTAACCTTGACCAACGGCCAAACGACCAGGCAGGGCCCGCTGCAGGTCACTTTGTCGCCCTTGTCCTTCACCCACAGATAGACCGTCTTGCCCGTCCCGGTCTCAAGGATCTTCCCCCAGGGGCTCGAGCGAACCACCAGCGTCGGGGGCGTCTTGGCCGCTTGGGCGGCGACCGGAATAGCGACCGCTGATGTCGCGGCTGCGAGCACCGTGAAACGCCTCAGTGACATGGGAGAACCTCCCTAATTGGAATGTCCCCGGTGGCAGCGAGGGCGCGGACGGCGCCCGCGCACCCAGATTCTCGCCGAACGCGCACGTATAGGCGCTGGGCGACGGGTCTTGGGGCAACTGCCTCAACGAGCGATGCCAACCAAACCCGCCTCGCTGCTCGCGCTCGAGTCGGCCCCGACTGTTGTCCAGACGGGGCTTGCGAGGCGCCTGTCTGGGTAGGAGCCTTGCGATGGTGGGCAACCGTCGAGCCGCCGCGGCCGCCGCGCTCGCCGCGCTGATCGGGGCGTCGGCGTCGCTTGCCGCGACAAGTCGGAATCTCGCGCCGCTGCGCGCGGGGCAGCAGCCGGCGCCCAGCCTGTTCGGCATCAACACCGGCACCTACGACTCGAGCGAGGCGCGCCTGTCGCACGACCTTCCGACCGCCGTGCGACTTGGCGCCCGCTGGGTCCACTTCACCGGCGACTCGATCAAGTACGACTCGCGCGGCCGGATCAGCTTCGCGCTCATGGACCGTGAGGTCAACAGCGCGCGCGCGCTCGGCTTGGGCGTGTCGATGTCACTCGGCGGAATCCGCCAGGCCTGCTCGATCACACCGGCGCCGTCCGATCCGACGCGCTGCCCGCCGACCACGGCCCACGACCTCGCCGTGTACTACCGCTACCTGCGCGTCCTGCTGCGCCACTTCGCGGGCCGCGTCCGCTACTACGAGTCCTGGGTCGAGCCGAACCACTCTTCGATGTGGGCCGGTGCCCCCAACGCCGCCCAGTACGCGGCGCTGCTGCTTGACGAGTACCGCGCCTTCCGGGCGACGGCGCCCGGCGACCGTTTGATGTTCGCCGGCGTCGCCGACTTCGGCATCACCGACGGCTCCCCCAGCGGCGAGGCGGTGTTGCAGTTCACCGACCAGGTTTTGAGCGACCTCCGCGCACGGCCGGCCTTCGACCTCGTCGCCCTGCACGCCTACCGCTTCCCGCCGACACTCGCCCCGAATGACCTCGGCTGGACGCACTACGCCGCGAGCCCGCTGTGGCGCCAGGACACCTGGACGCAGCAGCTTGAGGCCTACGAAGCCGAGTTCACCTCGCACGGCTACGGGCAGCCGGCGATGTGGCTGACCGAGTTCGGCTGGCCGGGCAACAGCCGTGCCGCGGGCAGTTACTACCCAAGCCTGAGCGCGCAAGCGACCGACGTCGCGCAGGCTTACCAGGCCTTGGAGAGCCCGCAGCTGAGATTCGTCAAGGCGGCGTTCTGGTTCAACCAGCGCGACTATCAGCCTGGGCTCGCCAACCCCGACCCGGCGTTCTTCGCCCACTACGGGCTGCTCTACAACAACTACGCCGCGAAACCCGCGGCGGCGGTCTTCGAACGCTTCGCCGGCGGCGGGTAGGCCGCGCGAAGTCGGCCTCCCGAGATCGCTTTAGCCGCGCGTCGGCGCGCAGAAGTGCCCGGCGCGGTCCGCGCGCCGCGATTGACCCGCTCGCCACAGGGGTAGCGAGGACGTCGATGGGTGGCGCCCAGCGTCACATCGAGTGGAGCACAGCGGTCGTCGAGGACGCGACGCTGACGGTCTCACTGAGCGGCGATGCCCCGCGCGGCTGGCGCACGCGCTTCGCGGCGGTCACGACGCTCCTCGATCGCTCCGGCGGGCGCTTCGGGCACGTCAGCCTGCGGGGTGCGGAAATATCCGTCGCCGACGTCCACGGGGGCGCAGAGCCTGACGTCCGCCACTTCCTCGAGTCGGCGGTGCTTCAGGTCAACGCCGACCTCGGGCTCGAGGAGGCGCCGGAGGAGGAACCGGAGCAGGAGGCCGACCGCGCGATGGCGGCGACCTTCCGCTCGTTCGCGGAGTCGGCCGGCTAGGCGCCGGCCGCGCGCGCCCCCTCGACGCTGCCGCCCAGGAAGGACTCGACGAACTCGTTGCTCGCGGCGAGCTCGGCGGGCGTTCCCTCCATTCGCAGCTGTCCACCGGTGAGGACGTATGTGCGGTCCGATATCTCGAGCACGGCCTTCGCGCGCTGCTCGACGACGAGCACCGAGGCACCGGTTGCGGCGAGCTGGCGGACGTGTTCCTGGAGCACGGCCCGCGCGATCGCCGGAGCGAGGTTTGCGGTCGGCTCATCGAGGACGACGAGCGCCGGCGCGAGCATCAGCGCGCGCCCCATCGCGAGCATCTTGCGCTCACCACCGCTCAGCTTGCCTGCGCGCCGCGTCAGCATGCGCGCGAGCTGTGGAAAGACGCCCAGCACTCGCTCGACGTTCGAGGGAACCTCGCGCGAACGGAGCAGGTAGCCGCCCATCTCGAGGTTCTCGCGGACCGTCAGCGGCGCGAAGACGTCGTCGACCTGGGGTACGTAGCCGACCCCGATCCGCGCAACTTCCTCGGACCGCCAGCCGGTCACGTCGCGCTCGCCGACGCGAATCGTCCCCGACATCACCTCGACGATGCCGACGACGCTCTTCAGCAGAGTGCTCTTGCCCGAGCCGTTGGGTCCTACGATGGAGACGATCTCGCCCGGCTTGACGCCGATCGAGACGCCGTGCAGCACCGGGCTTCCGTTGTAGCCGGCGATCAGCTCGCTGACGGTCAGCGCGACGCCCTCAACGGTGCGCAGCCCGCTCTCAGCCGACAAGGTAGGCCTCGACGACCTCGGCGTTTGAGCGAAGTGTGGCCATCGCACCCTCGGCGAGCACGCGGCCTTCGGCCATGACGATCACCGGATCGCAGAACTCGTCCATGATCGACAGCTCGTGTTCGACCATGATCACGGTCGTACCACCCTCGCACAACCCGACCAGCAACATCCCGATCTGGTGCGCGAGGCGCGGATGCACGCCCGCCATCGGCTCATCGAGTAGCAACACGTCGGGCTCGGCCATCAGCGCCCTCATGATTTCCACGAGCCTCCGCTGGCCGCCGCTGAGATCGCCGGCGTAGCGGTCGGCGAGCGCCTCGAGGCCGAAGCGCTCGAGCATCGCCTCGGCGCGATCGATGTTCTCGCGCTCCTGTCCGCCCCAGTAGCGGCGCCCGAGGAAGGCGCCGCGGAAGGTGTCGCCGCGCTGGCCGGGGATCGGGGTCAGCAGGTTCTCGATCACCGTCAGGCGCTTGAACTCGCTCGCCAGCTGGAACGTCCGAACCACCCCGCGACGCGCGCGGCGGTGGGCGGGCAGCGCGGTGATGTCCTCGTCGCGGTGAAGGATCCGCCCGGCTGTCGGGCGCAGCGTGCCGGCGAGCATCGCGAGCAGCGTCGACTTGCCCGCTCCGTTTGGCCCGATGATGCCGGTCAGCCGGCCGGGCGCGAACTCGAGCGTGACGGAGTCGACGGCGTGCACGCCGTCAAAGCTCCGGCCGAGGCCGCTGCAGGCGAGGATCGCAGCGCCGCTGTAGGCCGGCCGCACCGCCACGGGGATCGCCGTGACGCGTTCGAGCAGGCCGGCGTCCGACTCGGAGGCGGCCGGAGCCGCAACGGCGACGGCCGAGCTCGCGACTACGGAAGAAGGGACCGCCGCGGCGGCGCCCCGCGCTCCGGCGATGATCCGCCGCCGCTCGGGCAGGATGCCCTGCGGGCGAAACCACAGAAACAGCACGATCAGCAGTCCGATCGCGACCCACTGCAGCGCCGGCACGAGGTTGGCGTCGTTGGGCACCGGCGGGATGTAGCGCGTCGCCTCCTCGAACGCCAGCGGTACGAGGATCGCGCCGAGTATCGCGCCGCGGTGGTTTCCGCGCCCGCCGATGATCACCGCCGCAAACAGCACGATCGTCTCGGCGTAGCCCCAAGCCTGAGGGTCCCAGAGCGTGATGAAGCCGACGAGCAGGCCGCCGGAGAGGCCGGCGATCGCCCCGCCCGTGACCAGCGCCGATGTGCGAAGCGAGCGCAGGTCCTTGCCGAGCGAGTCCGCGACGACGTCGTTGTCGCGCATCGCGCGAAGCGTTCGCCCGTAGGGCGAGTTCGTGATCCGGCGCAGGAAGCGGTAGACGATGTAGGCGAGCACGATCGCGGCTGCCGAATAGGACCAGGCGTAGGCGCTGCCCTGCGGGTTGAGAACGCTCTGGAGCGGCTGGGGCACGAGCGAGAGGCCGGCGGCGCCGTTGAGGAACGGCTGGAAGTTGGTCACCAGCAGGTTGAACATGACGGCCGTCACGAGCAGCCCGACGGCGGCGAAGTCGCCGCGCAGGCGTTTGCCGACGATCGCGGCGAAGGGCAGCGAAAGCAGGCCTCCGACCAGCGCCGCGCCGATCAGCGGCAGCGGGAAGGGCAGGTTCCAGCCGAGCACGTACTGCTGGAAGCCGCCGTTGGCGCCGTCTGGAGGCAGCGAAAGCACGGCGGCGGTGTAGGCGCCGGCGGCCTGGAAGATGATGAAGCCGAAGTTGGTGACGCCGGCGACGCCGAACTGCTGGCTTAGCCCGAGGCAGGCGATCGCGTCGATCCCGCCGTAGACCAGCAGCGTGGTGATGTAGTAGACCACCGCGCCGCCCCTACGCTCTCGCGCCCAGCAGTCCGGTCGGACGCACGGCGAGCATCGCGATCAGGATCACGAAGGCGACCACGTACTTGTAGTCGGCCACGATGAAGGCGGCGCTGACCTCGGTCGCCATGCCGATCACGAGCGCGCCGAGCATCGCGCCGTAGGGCTCGCCCGGCCCGCCGAGAAAGACCGCGGCGAGGATCAGAACGAGAAAGATGTCGGTGCTCGTCGCGCCGAAGCTCCCCGAGTTCATCCCGAAGACGACGCCCGCGAGCCCGCACAGCGCACCGGTGATCAGCCAGGTCGCCATCACGACGCGGTCGGTGCGGATGCCGCAGTTGCGCGCCAGATCGCGGTTTGCGGCCGTCGCGCGCATGGCCTTGCCGAGCCGCGTGTAGCGGATCACCAGGTGCATGACGCCCATCATCACGATGCTGATCACGATGATTGCGATCTGTGCGGCGGTCAGCTGGAAGGCGCCGGCCTGGAGGGTCGCACCCTGGCTCATCGAGTAGGACACGTTGGTCGGCCCGGCGATCGCCTGGGTGCCGAACTCGAAGATCAGCGTCATCCCGAGCGAGACGATCACGATCGAAACCGGCGGCGTTCCGCGCCGCTGGAAGGGCCGGTAGATGAAGTTGTTGAGGACCAGCGAGATCAGCGCTCCGGCGGCGATTCCAACGAGCACGCAGACCCAGATCGAGACCCCCGCGGCGTTGACCGCGTAGGCGATGTAGGCGCAGACGATCATCACCCCGCTGTAGGCGAGGTTGAGGACGTTGGTGACCGCGAACTGCAGCGTGAAGCCGACGGCCGCGAGCGCGAGCACCGCGGCCGTGAGCAGCCCGAACCCGAGCGAGGCGACGAACAGACTCATCGCCGTCCGCCGCCTCGCAGCAGGGCCCGCCGTTTCCCCGAGGCGGCGGGACATCCCGCCGAGGGGGCCGGCGGGCGCCGGCCCCCTCCGCGTCGTTGCGACGCTTCCGGCATGCGCGCTACAGCCCCAGCGCCCTCAGCTGGCTCGTGGACAGGTTCGCGACGACGTTGACGGCTCCGCCCGCGCTGTAACGATCGACCTGGAAGATTCCGGTCGAGTCGTGGAACGCGTCGAAGTTCGTCGGGCCGCCGGGACCTTCGTAGCGGATCTGCTTGCCCGCCTTGAGCGCCGCGGCGCCCTGAGCGAACGAGTAGACGACGGTCGCCCCCGGCACGCCGTCGCCGATCTTCTCGATGTCGGCCTTGAACACGCTCCCTGTCGTGCTCTTTGACTCGATCATCGCCAGCGCCGCCAGGTTGATGCCGTCATAGAGGTGAACGGCCCCCGGGGCGGTCAGGTACGTCGAGAAGTCGCCGGTCTGGCCAACTTTGCCCTTCTCGGCGTAGATCGCCGACTTGAACGCCGAGAACGCCGGGCCGCTCGTCTCGACGACGAGGTTGTCGGCCCAGAAGTCGCTGGCGAGCGTGCTTGCGCCGATCGCCGAGGACACCGACTTGAACCAGTCCGGCGAGATCGTCGCCGAGGTTCCGATCACGGGGATCATCTTGCCGTGGTTGAGCTGCTTGACCTCCGAGAGGAACGCCGCGTCCGTCGCGCCGAGCGCCTCGGTGAGGATCACGTCGGGCTTTGACAGGACGATCGCGTCGGCTTCGGTGCGGAACGTCGTCGCCGAGAGGTCGAGCGTCTGGTTCGACGTCAGCGTCTCGCCGGCCTTTGCGATCGCCGCGATAGCCGGCTTGATGAACGTCTGCGAGCCAATGTCGTTGCCGAACGCGAGCGCGACCCGCTTGTAGTGCTTGAGGTCGTGCGCGATCGCGATCATCGCGTAGGACTCCGACAGGTCGGGCGGCACCAGCCTGTAGAAGTACGGGAACTTGACGGCGTCGAATTCCGACTGGCCGGTCATGCAGAACGAGACCGTCTTGTTGGCCCCGAAGACCGGCACGACCGCGGCCGCCTCATCGGAGGTGCAGCCGATCGCCAGCGCCAGGTTCGACGTCGAGGCGTACATCTGATGCACGGCGGGCACGGCGTCGGCCGGATCGCCACGCGTGTCGACCGGCTTGCAGCCGAACGTGTGGCCGAGCGCGCCGCCGGCCTTGTTGATGGCGTTTGCGGCGGCGTCGCAGGACACCAGGTACGTCGGCCCGAGCGCCGCGTCTGGGCCGGTGAACGGCGCGACGTCGGCGATCGTCAGCTGAGATCCGGCGGCGCTCGCGCCGCCGGCGAGCCCGAATGTGGCGGCTGCGGCCGCCGCCGCGGCCACCGCGGCAGCGAGGCATATCCGCCGCCCGCGGGCGAGCGGACGGTCGCGTCTTTGAGGTTTGAGTCCCAACATTTTCTCCTCTCCTCTTTTCACGAACATCAGGATTGCGCGGCGCTGCCCGGCCCGCGCCGCACCCGCGGCGCGCCGGGGTCCGCCCTACAAGGTCACCTCGGCCGCGAGCGGCGGCTTCCAGGGCCACTCGCCGAGATCGCCGTCCTCGGCGACGACGTGATTTGAGATCCGCCCGACGGACTCGATCTCCACCTCGATCTGATCGCCGGGCTCGAGCCAGACGGGCGGCTGGCGTGCGAAGCCGACGCCCCCAGGGGTGCCGGTCGCGATCAGATCGCCCGGCCGAAGCGTCGTGAACGACGACAGAAACTCGATCGTGCGCGGTATGTCGAAGATCATCTGCGAGGTCCGCGCGGACTGCATCACCTCGCCGTTGAGTCGCGTCGTCAGCTGGGCGTCCGAGACGTCGATCTCGTCGGCCGTGACCAGCTCGGGGCCGCACGGCATCGAGGCGTCGAAGTTCTTGCCGGCCGTCCACTGACTCGCCGCGCGCTGCCACTCACGCGCGGTCGCGTCGTTGAGGACGACGTAGCCGGCGATCGCCGCCATCGCGTCCGCCGCCGGTATGTAGCGCCCGCCACGCCCGATCAGCACGCCGAGCTCTCCCTCGTAGTCGAAACACGAGCTGAGATCGGGTCGCACAAGCTCAGCGTAGGGCCCGAGCACCGAATCGCTGCCCCGCACGAACACCTCCGGCCACTTCGTCGGCGGGCGGCCGCCCTCGAGCGCGTGCTCGACGTAGTTGACGCCGAGGCACAGGATCCGGTTGGGGCTCGGAACCGCCGGGCCGAGCTCGGCGTCGGCGACCTCGCGTCCCTCCCCCTCCTCGGCGACGCGGCGCACGAGCTCGAGCGCCTCGGCGCCGCCGGCGAGCACCGCCGACAACGTTGCGAGCCGCGGGTCGCCGGTCGCCAGCGCAACATCCACGTAGCCCGAGCTGCCGCGCACGGCGAGCCGCTGACCGTCTGCCGTATTGATCGTCGCGAGCCTCACGCGTACGTTCCTCCTCCGCGCCGTGAGCGCTTTGGTTGCATTTGTCGTATTGGTTGACCGACCACCCTAGCGCGAGGGCGCCTGAGCGTCAACCGACAACGATGGCGTCCTCCGCACCCTATTGGTATGATTGGTTGCGATGTCCGCTCAAGCTACCGAGACCCGCTCCGCCGCCGCTGTCGGCGATCTCGCCGAGCTGATCCTCGCGGCTCACGGCGACGCTGCCGCCGGCGCCCGCCTGCCAACCGAGCGCCAGCTCGTCGCCGAGCTCGGAGTCACGCGCACCGCGATCCGCCACGCGCTGGCGATTCTCGAGGCGCAGGGCCGCGTCTCGCGCGAGGTCGGACGGGGTACGTTCATCCGCGGCACGCAGCCGCGACGCGCGGCCGGCGCGCGCTCGGCTCAGGGCGTCGACGACTTCGGCCCCGCCGAGGTCATGGCCGCGCGACGGCTGATCGAGCCGCAGGTCCTGCCGCTCGTCGTCAACTGGGCGACGACGCGCGACTTCGACGAGTTGCGCCGCTGCCTGGACGGCGGCGCGAGCGCCTCCACCGCGGAGGAGTTCGAGGTCTGGGATTACGCCCTCCACCACGCGATCGTTGCGGCGAGCCGCAACCAGCTGCTGGTGCGGATGTACGCCGTCGTAGAGCGCGCTCGGGAGGGCGAGCTATGGGGCAGCCTCAAACGCCGCAACGACTCGCTCGAGCGCCGCGCCGTCTACCAGTCCGAGCACGAGGCGATCGTCGGCGCATTGGTCGCCCGCGAGCTCGCGGCGGCGCTGGCCGCGATGGAAGACCACCTGGTGCGCGTCGAGGCCAACCTGCTCGGCGCCGCCACCCAGTGACGCCAATCCCCGACCAGCCCCAAGGGGTAGCTGCGGGACCGGCGAGTATCGTGCCCTGGCGTCGATGAAGATCATCTACACGCTGACTGACGAGGCGCCCGCCCTCGCCACGCACTCGCTGCTTCCGATCCTCGAAGCATTCAGCGCTCCCGCCGGAGTCGAGATCGAGCTGCGCGACATCTCGCTCTCGGGCCGGATCCTCGCGCACTTCGCCGACCGCCTCGGCGATGGACAGCGCGTCGACGACGCACTTACGGAGCTCGGCGAGCTGGCTCGCACGCCCGAGGCGAACATCATCAAGCTGCCCAACATCAGCGCCTCGGTGCCGCAGCTGAAGGCCGCCGTGGCGGAGCTTCAGGGCGACGGTTACGCGATCCCCGACTACCCCGACGAGCCCTCGAGCGCCGAGGAGCGCGAAATGCGCGCCCGCTACGACGCCGTCATGGGCAGCGCGGTCAACCCGGTCCTGCGCGAAGGCAACTCCGACCGCCGCGCGCCTAGCTCGGTCAAGGCCTACGCGCGCGAGCACCCGCATTCGATGGGGGCCTGGTCACGCGACTCGCGCTCGCACGTCTCGACGATGAGCGACGGGGACTTCCGCTCAACCGAGCGCTCGGTGACCGTCGCAGACGCGGGCAACGTCGCGATCGAGCACGTCGGCGCGGACGGCGAGATCAGCGTCCTCACCGAGGCCTTCGCGGTGCGCGCCGGCGACGTCCTCGATGGAGCCGTGATGCGCGCCGAGGCGCTGCGCGCGTTTCTCGCCGATCAGGTCGGCGCCTCCCGCGAGGAGGGCGTGCTGTTCTCGGTGCACCTGAAGGCGACGATGATGAAGGTCTCCGATCCGATCATCTTTGGCCACGCCCTGCGCGCCTACTTCGCCGAGCTGTTCGAGCGCTACGGCGACTCGCTCGACGCCGCGGGGGTCAATCCGAACGACGGCCTCGGGGCGCTACTGATCGCGATCGAGGCGCTGCCGGGCGGCGAGCAGGCCGCTATCCGCGCCGCGATCGAGGCGGCCTACACCGCGGGACCGGGCGTCGCGATGGTCGACTCGGACCGCGGGATCACGAACCTCCACGTCCCGAGCGACGTGATCGTCGACGCGTCGATGCCGGCCGCGATCCGGGCGTCGGGCCAGATGTGGAACGCCGCCGGAGAACTGCAGGACACCAACTTCGTGATCCCTGACCACTGCTATGCGGCGCTTTACGCGGAGGCGGTCAACGACTGCCGTGAGAACGGCGCCTTCGACCCGGCGACGATGGGATCGACCTCGAACGTCGGGTTGATGGCGCAGGCCGCCGAGGAGTACGGGTCGCATGACACGACGTTCGAGATCGCCGTACCCGGCACGGTCCGCATCCGCGGCGGCGCCGGCGACACTTTGATCGAACACGAGGTCGCACCCGGCGACATCTGGCGGATGTGCCGCACGACGGACGCGGCGATCCAGGACTGGGTCCGCCTCGCCGTCGAACGCGCGCGCTCAAGCCACACGCCGGCGATCTTCTGGCTCGACGAGACGCGGCCCCACGACGCGCAGCTGCTCGAGAAGGTCCGTCCCGCGCTCGAGGCCCTCGACACGGAGGGGCTCAGCATCGAGGTCCTCGACGTCGCGCGGGCCGCGCGACGCACGCTGCGGCGCGCGCGCGGCGGGCAGAACACGATCAGCGTCACGGGCAACGTTTTGCGCGACTACCTGACCGACCTGTTCCCGATCCTCGAGCTCGGCACGAGCGCGAAGATGCTCTCGATCGTTCGCCTGCTCGCCGGCGGCGCGCTGCTCGAGACGGGAGCGGGCGGATCGGCGCCGCGCCACGTTCGCCAGTTTCTCAGTGAAAACCACCTTCGCTGGGACTCGCTCGGCGAGTTTCTCGCCGTCGTGCCGGCGCTCGAGCTGCTCGCCGAAAGCACCGACAATCCCCGCGCACGGCTGCTCGCCGGCACGCTCGACCGCGCCACGCGGCGCGTGCTCGAGGAGAACCACTCCCCCTCGCGTCGCGTGGGCGAGCTCGACACACGCGGCAGCCACTTCTTCCTCGCCCTCTACTGGGCGAGCGAGCTCGCCGAGCAGCAGTACGACAGCGAGATGGCAGCGCGGTTCGCGCCGCTTGCGGAGCGCCTCGCGGCCGAGCAGGAGACGATCGTCGCCGAGCTGGGCGGCGTGCAGGGAGCGCCCGTTGACATCGGCGGCTACTACCGGCCCGATCCGGCGCGCGTCGACGCCGCAATGCGTCCGAGCGCGACTTTCAACGACGCCCTCGCCGCTCTCTGAGCGGCGCAAACGCGCAGCAGACGCGGCGCAGATCGTTTGAGTCGCGGCCGATCAGGGTAGGTGAAACAGAAGAAACCTTCGGTCGACCGGGTCATTGATTGCAGGATGCGACATTGAACTGCGCGAGGCGCCTGTCGGCGGCCGTGAACTACAGCAGGCGCGATCTTGAGCGAGCGCGCGAGCCTGGCGTCCGTGATTACACCGGATCCGCCCGGGCACGTACGATGTACGCCGATGGATGGATCGGCGCGCCGGGCGGGCACGCCAGCCGGCGAGAAACATGACGGCCAGACAAGCGCGCCGATGAACGCGGCCGACGACTTCTCGCCACCCGCGAGCTCCGGCAGCGACGCGCTTCGCTTCGAGGACAGCTTTCCCGCGGTTCCGGAGTCAGTTGCCGCCGTGCGAACAGCGCTTCAGCGCTTTGCCAAGCGCACCGGCGTCCCCCCCCAGACTGCCGAGGCCGTCGCGCTCGCCGCCTCTGAGGCGGCGACCAACGTCGTCGTCCACGCCTACCGCGAGGCGGCCGCCCCGGGAAACATCGAAGTCGCCGCGGCGCTTGCTTCCGGCGAGCTGTGGGTGATCGTGACCGACGTCGGGGCGGGCCTTCGCCCGCGGCCTGACAGCCCGGGGCTGGGTCTCGGCCTCGCGATCATCGCCCAGATCGCCGACGGCGTGGACCTGGTCAAGCCGGCCGCCGGTGGCCTGGAGCTGCGGATGCGCTTCGCAGTCGATCGGGAGGCGTCGGCGGCCTAGCGGCGCAGCGTGCGCAGACGGAGTCGGCTGCCGCCCTCGCGGCGGGCTGCCGAGCCGGCGGGTTGCGATCGCGAGATGCGAATCGTGGCCCGCACGCACCCTTCCTCGACATGCCATTCATCGCACACCGCATCGAGAACCCGGAAGCCGAGCCCAGGCCTATGCCGCGTGCGGCCCGAGAAGCCGCCACCGTCGGCGACCTCGATCTGCAGGCGGTCGTCCTCGCGGCAAATCCTGACCTCGATCACATCTTCGGGACCGAGCCTAGCGTGGAGGACCGAATTCGCTACGAGCTCGGAGACGACGAGCTCGGCATTCGACTCGACCTCGCGCGGCAGTTCCGTGAACGCACGCACGCGGAGGCGTGCTTGGCGAACCGCGCCCTTGTCGGGCGCAAGCCTGAACTCGTCACAGTGCGACGACACGTCGAGTCCGATATCCCTTCATGGTCCATACATACCCTCCCTCTCGCCGGTCAACCCCCCTCCCGTCTATGCTGGGCGCGTAAAGCGGAGGTGAAGCCATTCCCGAGTCGTTTTCAGTAACGAGCCAGGCCTCAGAGGGCGAGCATCGAATCGCCGCCAGCGGCGAACTCGACATCGCCACCGTTCCGGTGCTAGAGGAGGCTTTCGACGGTGCGCTGGAGGCCGGCGCGACGCGCATCGTCGTGGATTTGGGTGCGATCTCGTTCATCGACTCGACCGGCCTTCGGATGCTGATCCGCATCTCCGAAAGGTCCGCGGATGGCCAGCTAGAGATCCGCTCGACACCGATCGTCGACCGGCTGCTGCAGGTCACCGGCCTGCTCGATCAGCTGCCGCTCGCAAGGCGCGACGACGACGGCGCGGTCGCGCCGTCGTCTTAGCCCGCCTGCGGCGTTAGAACACCTGGACCCGGCCGTCGACGTACTCCGGGGCGTTGCGGATCTCATCGGTGGTGCACGACACCTGGACGGTGCGATCCTCGTGGTCGAGGCGCTCGATGACGTCGATCGGAAGAACCACGGTCGTGCCGAAGATCCAGCGACCGGTGTCGATGACAAGCACCTCGGTGGAGGTCGCGCTGTTCGCCTTCGAGACATGGCCCAGCTCTCCGTCGCTCGCCGAGATCAGATAGCCGGTGATATCGCCGGTGTCACGGACCTCCTCGTGGCGGCTGGGATGCGTTGCGCTCGTCATTGCCTGGAACCTCCTTTGCCCGCTTTGATCAGGACTCCGACGCGTACTCGCGCAGGAAGCCCTCGAACAGCCGCCGGTGGCGCTGTTCGTCGGCGAGGATCGCGATGACCATGTCGTTGGTCACCGGATCGGTCTGGTCGCTCGCCTCGACGATCGCCTCGTAGTGCTCGATCGCGCCCGTTTCGGCCTCGATCACACCGCGAATCACGGCGATGATGTCGCGCTGATCGTCGGGCGGCTGCATGAACGGCTGGTCCATGTGGAAGTCGGCTGAGCCCGGCACGACCCCGTAGAGCTCCTTGATCCGCTCGCCGAACTGGCGGGCGTGACCCAGTTCTTCCTGGACATCCTCGGCCAGCGAGCGGATGATCTCCTGCGCGCGGACGCCGTCGGGATTGATCGATGCGGCGAGGTAGTTGACCACCGTTTCGACCTCCATCCAGTAGGCCTTGGTCAGCATTTCGATGATCTGCTCGCGCTCATCAGTTGCGTCCTCCGACAGGATGCCGGCGGCTGGCGGGGTCGTTGTCGCCTTCATGGTCGTCTCCGTCATCGTTTTGTGTAAGTCAGGCTTGGGCTACCCAGGAGCGGGGCGCGCAAACGGATCGGTCAGCCCTTGGAGCCGCCGGATTTCTTACGGCCACTCGGCTTCTTCGCGCCACCGGAACGCCGCTGCGCGGCGAGCGCGATGAAGACCGCGATGGCCGACGCCAGAGCGGCCGCCACCGCCCCTCCGCGACGCGGGTTCTCGCGCAGGGCCAGCACGCCCGCCTGGAGCGGGGTCTTCTTCCTGCGCTTGCGTGGCACCGCCTTGCCGGCCGCATCGCGCACGTTCTCACCGGCGTCATGGGCGCGCTCCGACGCCTCGTGGGCCCCGCGAAGCGCGGCGTCGCGCAGCTTCTCGCTGGCTTCGCGGGCGGCGTCCCTGACCGCCGACGCGAATCCCTCGGCCTGCTGCTCGGCGGTCTCGACGCCGGCCTCCTCGTCTCGCTCTGCCCCCATCAGCGTTCGCCTCCTCAATCGTGGCTCAATGCTCTGCGCTACCCGCGGCGTTTGGGCCTCAATCGGCTGCGCCGTCCGGAAAGGGTCGCTCTCCCGCCTCCTCCCCGTCCTTCGGAGTCGGCGGCCATTCGGCGCTGCGCGCCTGCTCGCCCGCAGCCGGGTGCGGCGCGACCCCGTAGTCGGGGGGGTCAGCGCCCGCGGTGCGTTTCTCCTTGGGGTGAAAGACGACGTCGATGCTCTCCGTGTCGTCGCGCTCTTCGGTCTTGGCGAGCGCCGCCCGGGCCCGGCGGTCGGCTGGAAGGGGCGGATCGGAGAGCAGGCTGCGCGGCCACAGGCGGCGCTTGGTGACGACGTTGATCTCCGCCGAGTAGACGAGGACGCGCGCGCCGAGATACAGCCACACCAGGAGCCCGATCACCGTCGCGAACGTGCCATAGGTCTTGTTGTCGCCCTTGAGGACGTGCTTGACGTAGATGCCGCCGAGCGCCTGAAGGATCTCCCAGGCCACCGCGGCGATCACGATGCCGGTCCGCAGCTCGCTCGTCGCCACCGAGTCGTCGGTCATGAGGCGAAAGACCGCGTAGAACATGACGAGGTTGATGAGCAGGGCGACGGCCAGACCGGCGATCGTCAGCGCAATCCCGCCGATACCCCCCGCGACGAGGCCCGCCACGGCGGTCGAGACCAGCTGCAGGACCCCGAAGACCACGAGCAGCTTGAGGCTTCGCCAGCGCGCGGTCAGAAAGTTCGGGCGCTCCTTGCGCGGCACGGCATAGACCGTGTTGAAGGCGTTCTGCGTCGCCATCGTCACGCCGAGACCGGAGAGGAGCGCGCCGACGAGCCCGATCACGAGAGCCACCGGTTTGCCCGTCAGGCTGTGCACCTTGATCGCAATCGGGATCTGAGCGAGCACCGAGTGCTGAACCGAGTTCTGCGCCGCGCCGTTCCCGGCGAGGACATAGCCGAGGATCGTGATGAAGACCAGCAGCAGCGGGAACAGCGAGAAAAAGCCGTAGTAGGCGATCAGCGCCGCTTGGTTGCCGGCTCCGTCGTCTGAGAACTTCTTCAGCACCGCGAAGGTGATCGCGAGCGGCGCGTGGCGTTGCTGGAAGCCGTCGAACGCGGCGACGAGCGCCCGCAGGCGGCTCATCGGCGTGCCCGGCTCGCGAGGGCGTTCTGCTCGGCATCGGTCGTCGGGACGCGCATCGGCTCGCCGCCGGGTATACCCGAGCGTGCGGCGGGACAAGCGGGTCCGGTTACGTTTGGAGCGCCCGCGCACGGGGAAGC
>DATGHN010000154.1:0-2306 GCA_035308005.1 Solirubrobacteraceae bacterium | reverse complement strand
TGTCGGGCAGGATCGCGAGCGCCGTCGTGAGACCAACCCCGCCCGTGCAGGAGCCGGGCAGCGAGTGGGCGTTGATCGTCGCAAAGACGGAGAGCTTGCCGGACGGGCTGAGCTGCACGAGGGTCGTCCCGGTGCCCTGGTTGTTGGACTTAGCGTTGAAGTTGCTGATCAGGTAGTCGCCGGCCTTCAGAGCCCCGGCGCTGCGCGGGACGACGGACAGGCCGTAGGGGTTGACGTCGCCGTTTGACGGCACCGTCGAGCCGATCGTTGAGATCGAATGCACGGTGGACAAGAACGGCGCGGTCGTTGCCGAGAACGCAGCGGTGGCCAAGGCCAGAGCGGCCGCGAGAGCGAGGCAGGTGACTGCCGCGCCGGTGCGCGGTAAACGATGCACGATGAGGGTCTCCTTCCAGTGGACTCCGTGTCCCACTGAAGACTCCCGTTGTCGAGCATTCCTTCCCGCGGCGGTTGCGCTGGGAGAATGTGGCGATGCTCGGCGTCTCCGGCGCCCGGCGCCGACTCCCCCAGGCGATGCAGGATCGCGACTTTGCGCTCTTCATCCTCGTGGTCTTGGCGATGAACCTCGCCAGCCAGATGATCGCCGTGGCGATCGGCTGGCAGGTCTACGACATTCGCCACCGCGCGTTCGACCTCGGCCTGATCGGGCTCCTCGAGTTCGCACCGGTCTTCCTCCTTGCGCTCCCGGCGGGAACCCTCACCGACCGTGTGGCGCGGCGCCTGGTGCTCGGCATCGCGGCGGTCCTGCTCGTCGCGGTGGCCGCGTCGCTGATCGTCGTGAGCGCCGCGGGCGCCCACGAGCTGTGGCCGTTCCTGGCTCTCGCGAGTGCGAGCGGAACCGCAACGGCGCTGTTCTTCCCGGCGACGCGCGCTCTCCCGGGGATGCTCGTCGACCGCGACCTGCTGCCGAGCGCGCTCGCGATCCGCTCGGTCGGCGCGCAGACTGCGATGGTCGCCGGCCCGGCCCTCGGTGGCGTCCTCTTCACGCTCTCGCCCGAGGTCGTCTACGGAACCGCGCTCGGCCTCTTCGCCCTCGCCGTCCTTGCGTTGGCGGCGATGCGCGTGCGAGCGAATCCGTCGCTCGTCGCGGCCTCGCAGCTCGAGCGGATGCTCGGCGGGATCCGCTTCATCGGCCGCACGCCAATCCTGCTCGGCGTGATCCTGCTCGACCTCTTGGCCGTCCTCTTCGGCGGGGCGGTCGCGCTGCTCCCCGTGTTTGCCCAGACGATCCTTCACACCGGTCCCGCCGGGCTCGGCCTGCTGCGGAGCGCTCCTGCCGTGGGCGCGGTGGCCGGTGGAATCCTGCTGATCCGCCGCCCGCTCCCGACTGCGGCGGGGCCAACGATGATCTTCGTCGTGAGCCTGTTCGGTGCGAGCATGATCGCCTTCGGCCTCTCGCACTGGATGGTGCTGTCGCTGGCGGCGCTGGCGATCAGCGGCGCGGCCGACATCGTCAGCGTCAACATCCGCACGACGACGGCGACGATGATCACCCCCGATGAGGTTCGCGGGCGCGTCGGCTCGGTGGAGGCCGTGTTCGTGGGCGCCTCCAATCAGCTGGGGGCGTTTGAGTCGGGTACCGCGGCCGCCCTGCTGGGCGCGGTTCCGGCAGTCGTCGCCGGCGGCGCTGTGACGATCCTGATCGCTCTCGGCTGGACGCGCCTCTTCCCGGATCTCGCGAAGCTCGGTCGCCTGTCGGAGCTCGGGGCGGCCGATGACCCCGCCGCCCAGGGCGTCAGCGTCGCGTGATCAGACGCGTCGCCGACGGCTCGAAGGCCGCCGTGACGAAGTCCCCGGGGACCAGCGAGAGCGCCGCCGCCTGACGTTCGCTGAGCTCTGCTGCGAGTGGGCCGGCGAGGACGCGGATACGCCCGCCCGAACGTGTCAGCGCGGAGACCTCGCAGCGCAACGTGTTTAGACCGTCCGCGGCTCCGTCGCGGGAGATCGCGACGTTCCAGGGGTGCACGACGACGTCGACCTCCCCCTCGGCGGGCGTCTCGGAGCGGATCCGCTCGCCGCTGTCGAGCGCCACCTCTGTCAGCGCACCGGGGCGCGCCGTCGCGTGACCGCGGAGCAGGTTGGCGCCGGTGAAAGCGGCGACAAAGCTGTCCGCGGGGGCCGTCACCAGTTCCTCAGGAGGGCCGAGCTGGCGGAGCCTGCCATCGACCAGGACGCCGACCCGCGAGGCGACGGCGACGGCGTCCTCGTAGTCGTGCGTGACGACGATCGTTGGCAGACCGGTGGCGGCGAGCGTTCGCGAGAGCTCGGAGCGGATCGCCGTCTTTGTA
>DATGHN010000153.1:0-9881 GCA_035308005.1 Solirubrobacteraceae bacterium | reverse complement strand
AGACGCGATACGCCGTGCTAGAGCGCCTCGAGCAGGGCCCGGCGTCGGCGAGCGAACTGGCCGAGCGCCTTGGCGCGTCGCCGACGCAATTGGCCAATCACCTACGACGCCTCCGAGATGCCGGGCTCGTGGCCGTCCGCCACCAGGGCCGCCTCGCGCTCTACGAGCTCGCCGAGCCCGGGCTGCGAGAGATCTTCTCGATGCTCAACGGATTACGTGGAGCGCCGCCGCGAACAGATCGACCGGCCCAGTTGGCCGCCACCTGCTACGACCACCTCGCTGGGCAGATCGGCGTCGCTCTGATGGATTATCTCGTCCAATCACGAGCGCTTGCAGCCCGAGACGGTGAAGGCGAACTCAAGCTCGGCCCGGACGCCGCCCGCGGCTTTGCAAAGCTCGGAGTCGAGCTGTCCCCCACGCCAGCCCGCCGCACGCTCGCCTTCTCGTGTCTCGACCCTCGCATCGGACGCCCACACCTCGGGGGTCAACTCGGCGCCCAGCTCGCGACGTCGCTGAGCCAAAAAGGCTGGGTCAAACCCACCGCGGAGCCACGCCGCCTCGTGCTCACGCCAGTCGGGAATAAAGCCCTACGCCGCCTCGGCATCCGCCTCGAAGCGGGCGATCATGGCGGTAGTCGAGCCGCTGAGCCCGTGCTTCGGTGAACTCAACCCATCCCGAGCCCGGTGGGCCGTTGATCGCACGAGGCCCACGCGCGGATTAGAGGATGTTACGAAATGCCATTGCGTGAGCACCACGGCGACGGTTGCGAGCACCATTGGGCACATATCGCGAGCGCAGGCCGGATCTGAGAGTCCATTGACGCCGCCTTCGGCGCCACCGAAATTCGGCGTCTGCAGCCGATTCCTGCAGTGGAGCTAGGGGGACTCGAACCCCCGACCTCCTGGGTGCGATCCAGGCGCTCTCCCAACTGAGCTATAGCCCCGTGCGCGCGGTCGGTCACGGCGCGTCTTCGAAGTCTAGTGGCGGAGCCGTTAGGCTGTTGGCGATGGGTGACCTCGACGACGCGATCCGCGACCACCTCGAGCTCAAGCGCCGCCGCGGCGCCGATCCAGGCGAGGTGGCGCGTCAGGAGCAGGAGGCTCTGGCGCCGGTGACGCGCAGCCACCCGATCGTCGTCGTGCCGCCTTCGCTGGAGTCCGAGAGGGAATTGGTGCCGGCCGTCGCGGAGCGGATGTCGGCCTCAAACGGCGCCGCAGCGCACGCCGATGAGGACCTAAGCGATGCCACGCAGGAGTTCCACGTCGAGCAGTCCGAGGACTGGCTCGACGCCGACGAGGGCTGAGGGCGTTAGGCGCCAGCGAGCAGGTTGCGCGCTTCACGCAGCGCAACCGAGAGCGTCGTGACGTCGTAGGTTCGCGACGCGCGCACGTCGGCCAGCAGGCGCAGGCAACGCTCGACGGCCGCTGCGTGCTGCTCCGCCCACTGCTCGACGGCGCTGTCGGCGTCGCTCGTCCCCGCCGTCTCGAAGAGCACCTCGATCGTAAGCACCCGCTGGAGGTCGCCGAGGTCCTCGCGTAGAGCGGCGCGGGCAAGGCCCTGCCAGCGGCTGCCGCGCGGCAGTTCGGTCATGCGGTCGCGAAGCCAGTGCAGCGTGAAGCGATTCCCGATCCGAAAGAACGCCGCGATCACCAGTTCGAGCGGGCGGCCCGCCACGCCGGCCACCTCCACGACATCGAGCGCCGCGAGCAGCCCCGGCATTGACGCTGCACGCTGGGCGAGATGGGCGGGAACGCCGCGCTGGGAGAAGCTCGCGAGCAGCGTGTCGTAAGTCTCGCGGTCCGAACCCTCGAGCGCACCCGGCAGCGCCGCGGCGAGCGCGGCGACCGCGGGCGCAAACGACTCGATCGTCGATGCGATATCGAGCGGCGCGGCGCGGTTGCGCACGAGCCAGCGCGCGGCCCGCTCGACCAGCCGGCGCGCCTCGAGCAGCATCGCGATCTGGGTCTGCGCGTCGGCGATGTTGTCGAGCGCCTGGACCTCGTCCCAGAACGAGCGAAGCCCGAACGCCTCGCGCGCCACGATGTAGGCGCGCGCTAGATGCTCGGGTGCGCAGCCGGTCTCCTCGATCAGGCGAAATGCGGAGCTGATCCCGGCGTTGTCGACGTAGTCGTTGGTGACGTGCGTGGTGATGATCTCGCGGCGCAGACGGTGGCGGCGCATCTGCGCGGCGAAGCGCTCGGGGAGCGGGTGCGGGAAGTAGCGGTCGAGCTCGCCGGCCAGGTAGGGATCCTCGGGCAGGTCTGAGTCGACGAGCGCGGCGTTCAGCGAGATCTTGGAGTGCGCGAGCAGGACGGCCAGCTCCGGTGAGCTGAGGCCCTCCTCGCGAAGGCGACGTTCGGCGATCTCCTCATCGCCCGGAAGGGCTTCGAGCGCTCGGTTGAAGCCGGCGTTCTGCTCGAGGTCGCGGATCATTCGCAGATGGACGTCGAGCATCTCCGGCGCCTGGGCCACGGCGAGGCTGAGCGCCTGGCTCTGGGTGTAGCTGTCGCGCAGCACAAGCACCGCGACCTCGTCCGTCATCTCCTCAAGCAACTCGTCGCGCTGTGCCTTGCTGAGCACCCCCTCGCGCACGACCGAGTCCAACAGGATCTTGACGTTGACCTCGCGGTCGGAGCAGTTGACCCCGCCCGCGTTGTCGATCGCGTCGGTGTTCACGCGTCCGCCCGCGCGCGCGTATTCGACACGGCCAAGCTGGGTCAGGCCGAGGTTGCCGCCCTCGCCGACGACGCGGCAGCGCAGCTCGCTGCCGTTGACGCGTACCGCGTCGTTGGCCTTGTCGCCGACGGCGGCGCTCGTCTCGGCGGCAGCCTTGACGTAGGTCCCGATCCCGCCGTTCCAGAGCAGGTGGACGGGTGCGCGCAGCAGCGCGCGGATCACCTCGTCGGGGGTCAGCGCGGGTTCCTCAATCGCGAGGCGAGCGCGGGCCTGCTTGGAGAGGACGATCGACTTGGCGCTGCGTTCGAACACACCGCCGCCGGCTGAGATCACCGATGGCTCGTAATCGGCCCATGAGGACCCGGGCAGCTCGAACAGCCTTTGGCGCTCCTCGAGGGAGGCGTCGGCGTCGGGGTTGGGGTCGATGAAGACGTGCGCGTGGTTGAACGCGCCGATCAGGTGGATCCGCGGCGACAGCAGCATGCCGTTGCCGAACACGTCGCCCGACATGTCGCCGATCCCGACGATCGTGAAATCTGAGGCCATGATGTCCTCCCCCAGCTCACGGAAGTGGCGCTTGACCGCCTCCCAGGCGCCCCGCGCCGTGATGCCGATCGCCTTGTGGTCGTAGCCGTGCGAGCCACCGGAGGCGAAGGCGTCGCCGAGCCAGAAGCCGTGCTCGGCGGCGATAGCGTTGGCGATGTCGGAGAAGGTCGCGGTCCCCTTGTCGGCAGCGACGACGAGGTAGGGGTCGTCGCCGTCGTAACGGATGACGTCGCGCGGCGGCACGAGCTCGGACTTCTCGATGTTGTCGGTGATGTCGAGGAGGCTGTCCAGAAACAGGCGGTAGCAGGCGATTACCTCGTCATGCAGCGCGTTCCCGGGCGGCGGCTGCTTGACGACGAAGCCGCCCTTCGCGCCGAACGGAACGATCAGCGCGTTCTTGACCATCTGCGCCTTCATCAGCCCGAGGACCTCGGTGCGGAAGTCCTCACGGCGATCTGACCAGCGGATTCCGCCGCGCGCGACCAGGCCGCCTCGCAGATGCACGGCCTCCACCCGCGGCGAGTAGACGAAGACCTCAAAGCGCGGCCTCGGCTCGGGTAGCAGCGCGAGCTGCTGGGGGTCGAGCTTGAAGCACAGCGTTGGCTTGGCCACGCCGCCGGGGTGGGTCTGGAAGTAGTCGGTGCGCGTCATCGCGCGCACAACCGCCAGGTAGTCGCGCAGGATCCGGTCTTGGTCGAGGCTCTCAACGGCGTCGATCGACCATTCGATCGTCTCGCCGAGCGCTGTTGCGTCTTCGCTGTCGTTTGCGTCGGGGTCGAAGCGCGATCGGAACAGCGCGACCAGCAGCTGGCAGATCTCGGCGTTTGCGATCAGGGCCTGCTGGAGGTAGCCCTCGCTGAGCGACGTTCCGGCCTGGCGCAGGTACTTGGTGATCGCGCGCAGAACGGTGATCTCGCGACCGCGCAGCTCGGCTTCGAGGACGAGCCGGTTGAGGCCGTCGTTCTCATGCGCGCCGCTCCAGACGCACGTGAAGGCCTCCTGGAAGCGCGCGCGCACGGCCGCGCGATCGAAGTCGTCGGCGTGCTCGGTGAGCAGGCCGAGGTCGTAGATCCAGAGCGGGGGAGAGTCGCGAGCGGCGACCTCGTAGGGCCGCTCGTCGATGATCCGAACGCCCATGTTCTCGAACATCGGCAGAACGTCCGAGAGCGAGATCGGCGCCTGGGCGCTGAACAGCTTGCAGCGAACGAGCCCCGCGCGCTGTTCGGGCGGGCGGTAGATCGTCATCCCGAGCCCGCCTCCCGCGACGCTTTCCTCGCAGCGCTCGATGTCAGCGACGGCCGAGCGCGCCGTCCAGTCGGCGCGGTAGGCAGCCGGGAACGCCGAGCCGTAGCGGCGGTGAAGCGCCGCGCCCTCCTCCTCGCCGAGCTCCTCGATCAGCGCGTCGCGGAGGTCGTCCCCCCACGTGCGCGTTATCGCGACCAGCCGTTCCTCGAGCTCGAGGGCGTCGGGCCGCGGCGCGCGGCCGGCGTCGATGCCGAGCACGAAGTGCACGCGCACGAGCACAGAGTCGGAGAACAGCACCGACCAGTCGAGCAGCGTCGCCGCGTAGGCCTCGCGCAACGCCGCCGCGATCCGCTCGCGGTTCTCGGTGTTGAAGCGGTCACGCGGAACGAACACCAGGCACGAGACGAAGCGCTCGAAGGCCTCGCGGCGTACGAACAGGCGCACCTGCTGGCGCTCGCCGATCGCGAGGATGCCCATCGCGATCTCAAACAGCTCGTCCTCCTCGATCTGCAGCAGCTCGTCGCGGGGACGGTAGGAGTCGAGGATGTCGAGCAGCGCCTTGCGGTCGTGGCTATCCGGCGCGAATCCGGCGCGCGATAGGACGCCGCTGACGCGGTCGCGCAGGATCGGGATCGAGAGGACCGGCTCCTTGAATGACAGCGTCGTGTAGAGCCCGAGGAAGCGGCGCTCGCCGACGACGCTTCCCGACTCATCGAAAACCTTGACACCGACGTAGTCGAGATAGGACGCACGGTGCACGGTCGCGCGCGAGTTGGCTTTCGCCAGCACCAGCACGTGCGGCGCAATCGCGATCGCCCGCGCCGGCGGCGAGAGCGGCGTGACGCTCATCCGCGGGCCGTAGGCGCCAGCGTCGCGGAGGATGCCAAGCCCAGAGCCCGCGACGGCGCGCAGCGCCGCGTCGCCGTCCTCCGCGAGGACGAGCTCGTAGTCGCGCGCGCCGAGGAAGGTGAAGTGGTCCTCGTCGAGCCACTCGAGAAACGCCCGGCTCTCGGCGATCTCGGCGGCGGCGCGGCCGGTGGTGGTCGACTCGAGCGAGTCGGCGATCTCGTGCAGGCGATGGCGCATCTGCGACCAGTCCTCGACCGACGCGCGGACCTGCCCGAGGACGCCGGCGAGGTTCGTGCGCAACTCGGCGAGGCGTCCGGCGTCGACCTCGCGGTCGACCTCGATGTGCAGCCACGACTCGAGCGTCCCGTCGCCTTCGGCCGGCAGGACTTCCGTGAGCGCCCCGTCCTCGTCGCGGTGGACGGCGAGCACGGGGTGGATCATCAGGTGGACGGCAAAGCCCTGGCGGCGCAGCTCCATCGTCACCGAGTCGACGAGGAACGGCATGTCGTCGCAGACGATCTCTATTGCCGTATCGCGCGAGCTCCAACCGTCGCGCTCGCCGTCGGGGTTATAGAGGTGGATCGCGATCTCGCCGCGCGGCCGCTGCTGTGCAAGCTGCCAGATCGCGATTGCCGCGCCGGCTAGGTCGGCGGGCTCGCGGCGCTCGAGATCCTCGGCCGGGACCCAGCGGTAGTACTGGCGGGCCAGCGACTCCACCTGCGCGCCGGCTTCGCCGGAGACGCGTTCGCGTACGAAGGCTGCGATCGCGTCGATCAGCGCGGAGTCGATCTCGACCGCGTTCACGCCCGTTGCCACCTCATCGCTTGCTGGGGCGAGCCTACTCTCCGCCGCCGGCGTGTTCGCCACTGTCGGTTGCCAGCGCCGTTTCGGGCTCGTCGTAGACGGGGTCGGGCAGCGAGTAGACCGCCATCTTCGCGACGCGGCCGCGGATCTCGAAGTGGTCGACGAACACCATGTCGTCCGGCACGACCTGCAGTCGCTCGCGCGTGGACTCCGAGACGAACAGCATGTGCGGGGTCCCCTTCGTCATTCCCTCAAGACGCGAGGCGGTGTTCGTCGTATCGCCGATCGCCGTGTACTCCACCCGCTGCTCGGCGCCGACGTTGCCCGCCATGACGGTTCCGCTGTTGAGCCCGATGCCCATCCGGAACCCCGACTCGTAACCCTGGCCGAGCAGCCAGTCGTTGAAGCGGCGCAGTCGCGGTCCGATCATCTCGCGCGAAGCGTGCAGCGCCCGGTCAGCGTTGTCGGGCTGGTCGATCGGCGCCCCGAAGACCGCCATGATCCCGTCGCCCATGTAGGAGATCAGCGTGCCGCCGGCGGCAAGGATCGCCTCGGTCATCTCGTTGAGGTAGTAGTTGACGACCTCGATCACCTTCGCCGCGGGCTGGCTCTCGGAAAAGCTGGTGAAGCCGCGCAGGTCGCTGAAGAGGACCGTGCAGTCGCGCTCGACTCCCCCGAGGCGGAAGTCGTCGTCGGTGCGCGCGAGCACCTCATCGACCACGCCGGGGGGCACGAAGCGCGCGAAGATGTCGCGGGCGTGCTGGCGCTCAAAAGCCTCGCCGAGGAGGACGATCGTCAGCGTCGCGATGATCGCGAGGACCATCGCGAGCAGCGGGTAGGTGTAGGTCAGGATCGTCCCGTTGTCGAACGCGATCTGCGTGCCGACGGTGAAGAGAGCGGCCATCACGAGCGAGACGAGCATCGTCAGGCTCAGCCGGAGAATAATGCTGAGCAGCGGCGTGAGCGCCGCGAAAAGGATGATCACGAGCACGTTGAGCCAGCCGCCTGCGAAGCGCAGCGGAAGGCCGGCGAGCGTCGTCGCGGCCGAGTCGGCCTGGATCTCGGGGCCGTCCATCACCTCCGAGCCCGAGGTTGGCGTCGGGTGGACGTCCTGCAAGATCGAGGCCTCGGCACCGACGATTACGACCTTGCCGCGCACCGCGGAGGGGGGGAAGTGGTTCGCCCAAACCTCCCAGTAGGGAAGGTCGGCGACGGTGCCGGGCGGCCCCGGGTAGTCGATCGGAACGCGCGCTGTCGCCCCGCCGAAGAGGTTGGTTGAGATCGCGTGGCCGGCCGCGCGGGTAGCGATCGCGACAGGAAAGGTGTCGATCCCCTGGTAGGTGTGCTGGAAGTCGCGGATGACGCCCGCGGAGTCAGCGATCACAAGGGCGTCGCCGACCGTCGCGCCAACCGCCTGTTGCTCCTGCTGACCGCCGATGACGCCGGTCTGGCCGCCTTTGGTCACCGCCGTCGTCGCCAGCACCATGTTGTGCGCCCGGTCGATCGCCTCGATCAGGGCGTTGTCGTCATAGGCGTCGGTCTGTTGGGTGAAGGAGACGTCGAAGGCGATCAGCTTGGCGCCGGCGGCGAGCAGGTTGTCAATGACCTTTGCGTGGTAGCGGCGCGGGAACGGCCAGTTCGCCGGCATGCCGCGATTCGCGAAGTAGTTGAAGGTCGGCTGGTCGACCTGGACGATCACGAACTTCTTCGCCAGCGAGGGCTGGGTGCCGCGGATGGAGAAGCGCGTGTTGAGCGACTGCGCTTCGAGCGGGTAGAACAGGTCGGTGGCGTAGGCCGCGAGACCGAGTGCGACCGTGACTGTCGTGACCGCCGCGAGCAGCAGCCGCTTGCGTCTCTGCCAGGCGCGCCGGCGCATCGCGGCGATGCTAGTGCAGCGAGGCGGCGCCCGGTCGCGTCCGGGCGCCTTCCTCGGCGCTGCGTCAGGCGGCTGCCGTCGTGTCGGCGATCAGCACCGAGCAGGGTGCCTTGTGGGCGACCGAGTTGGGCACGCTGCCAAGCACCCGGCGAACGCCCTTCATGCCCTTGTTGCCGACGACGATGAGGTCGGCCTCGACCTCCTCCGCGACGCGCACGATCGCGTCGGCCGGGTCGCCCTCGGCGGCGTGCACGACCGGCTCGAGGCCGTGTTCGCGGACAAGCTCCGAGAGGCGGCGCAGGAGCGCCTCGGCCGGATGGTCTGCGTTGTAGCGGACCTCCGGCGGAAGCTGGTCGAGCTTGACCGACTTGGGGTCGTAGACGGTCACGATGTGAAGCTTCCCGCCGCTGGTCTGGGCGACGTCGGCGGCGATCACGACCGCCTCGCGGGCGGTCGCCGAATCGTCGGCCCCGACAAGAACTGTGGTGTACACGGGCTTCCTCCTGTGGTTTAGAGCGGCTGGGTCGCGTCGTCGAGGCCGGAGCCCGCCGGCGCGCGAATCGTATCCTCGCCTTGCGGCTCGGGCGCGTCTGCAGCGAGGCGACCGATCATGCCTCCGCGCGACTGCACGGCCTCGCGCAGGTCGGCGCCCGGGACGCTCAGTAGACGGCAGTCCTCCTCCGCCACGACGCTTGCCGAGCGCGGCACGCGGTGGAGCACCGCGATCTCGCCGAATCCGTCCCCGGGCAGCAGCTCGCGCCGGGTCTCGCCCGCGACGATCACCCGCGCGCGCCCGGCGATGAGGATGTAGAAGGTGTCCTCGATCACGCCCTCGCTGATGATCGGCTCGCCGTCGTCGACCTGGCGGATGCTCGAGTGGTGGGCGATGCCGGCGAGCACCTGGCGGCTGACGCCCTGGAGGATCGGCGCCTGGCGCAGCAGCTCGGCTGGGTCCTCGATCTGCGGGCCGAACCCGATGGCGGCGTCGGCGCTGAGGTCGATGTCGCCGCCGGCGACGGCGGTCAAGAACGATGCCCGGTCGAGGGCGAAGAGCTCGACGTCGGTGAGCGAACGCACGGTCGCGGCGCGCGGGCGATCTCGCAGCAGCGCAAGCTCGCCGAAGGCGTCGCCGCGCTGGAGCTCGTTGACGGTGTAGCCATCGACCAGCACGCCAAGGCGCCCGGACCTGACGAGATACCAGCCGCCGTCGTCGCGCTCGCCCTGGCGGGTCACGTCGGTGTCCGCCGCGAGCGAGCGGTCATCCAGCTGCGCCACGACGCCCTCGAGCAGGTCGACTCTGAGCCGGTGAAACAGCGCGACTCCGGAGACGAGGCGGAGGGCTTCGAGTCGCCCGATCGCGCGGCGGTCGATGCGCGTGAACGAGCGCGCGCCGGCGAGGACGATCACGACGACCAGACCGCCGGCGAAGAGCAGCGCTCCGCGGATGCCGAATAGGAGGACGGCGAGCGGCGCGAGCATCGACGCCCCGCCCTCGAACATCAGCTTTCCGCTCTCCATGAGGCCCGTGACGCGCGCGATCGACGCGGGCGCGACGACGCGGAACAGCACCGCCTGGCCGGCGACGTCGGAGATCGCCATGCCCATTCCCCAGCCGACCATGAAGACGACCGCCGCACCGCCGGCGACGGCGCCGCCGATCGCGGCGATCAGCGCGCCGCAGGCGACGAGCGCCCCGGCCAGCCAGCGCGCGAGCAGCCGCTTGCCGACGAGCAGCGCGCTGAGCGGGATGGCGAGCAGTGCGCCGGCTCCGGCTGCCGCCATGAGAACCCCAAAGCCGGCCTTTCCGAGGCCGAGCAGCTCGAGTGAGGCGACGACGCCGAGCGACATCCAGAGCCCGCGGATCAGCGAGCGAAGGCAGGCGAAG
>DATGHN010000152.1:0-2154 GCA_035308005.1 Solirubrobacteraceae bacterium | reverse complement strand
TCGCTCGCGAACCCTCATCGTGCCACCTGCGAGCCGGCCACGACGCCACCGGCGCTCTTGGACGAGGTCGAACGGGACACCGTCGAAGACGACGGCGACGAGCTTGAGAGCTTCTGGTTGGGCACCGTGTAGCTCCCGCTGTAGCTGAGGTTGGCCGTCCAGGAAACAATCGGGCAACGGCCGCTCTGCGGCGCGGCGGAGCCGCGGCTGACGGTGCCGTTCCGCGTGTTCGGCGCGGTGTCGGACTGCTTCGCCGAGTCGGCGAGCGAGACGTTTGTGACCGACGGGACCGACGCCAGCCTGGTGAGGATCGTCGCGATCTCGCTCTGGCTCGACGCGCAGCCCGAGAGCGCGAACGTCGGGGCGCCTGCGCTGCTCGTCGTCGACGGGACGACCGCGGTTCCCGCGCTCGAGCCGTTGCCGGCGATGGCCGTGAGACTGTTGAACGTGACGTCGCTCGGCAGCGCGAGGGCGATCTGCTCCATCGCGGCCGGCCAGTTGAAGCGCGACTCGGCGATCGACACCACCGACTGGACCTTCCCCTCGCTCAACGCGTGCACCTGGGTGTAGGGCTGCAGCGAGTTGGCCTGGGCGGTCACGAGTGCGACCTCGCGCGTGACCTGGTTGAGCTGACCGGTCTTCTTGGCGACGTCCTTGACGGCGAAGGCGTAGACGACGCCGAGCACGACGACGACGAGCAGGCCGCCCGCGACGACGTAGACCAGGCCGCCGGAGCGACCGGCGAGGCCGCCTGCGCCGCGGCGCTCATCGGCGGGGATGAGGTTGACGGCCCTCATTGGGGGCCCTCCTCGACCGACAGGCCGGCGGCCACCGCGAGGCGGCTCATCGGCACGTGGCCGGCTGCCGCGCTGGACGCCAGCTCAACCTCGCCGCGTACCAGCGGAATGCCGATCTCGCGCCCGAGCATGAGGTCGAAGCCGTTGAGGTCGAGCGCCGGCCCGGTGAGGATCGCCCGGCTGACCGGGCCCTCGCCGCGAGCGCCGAGGTGGAAGTCGAGAGAGTTGCGGATCTCGGCCGCAATGCGGCGGACGCCGTCGCCGAGCGCGATCCGCGCGTACTCCGCGTGCTGCGCGTCGTTGGTCTCGTCCTCGGCGGGCGACTGGGGGGTCGGCGCAGACAATGGAGCGGAGTCGCTGTCGGCGACGCTCGCGAGCGGGCGCGGTGCGGACGTCGTGCCGCTGACCGACGCAATCAGGCGTCGAGCGTCGGCGAACGGAACGCCACAGCGCGAGGCGACCTCGGAGACGATCAGGTCGATGCCGTTGGTGATCGCGCGAGTGAATTCGCAGGTCGCCCCGTTCGCGATCGCGAGGTTGGTCATCCCGCCGATGGACAGATACAGCACTCGCTCACCGTCGGGGACGTCGGGCGGGCGAAGGGCGCGGATCATCCCGAACGCCGCAAGGTCCACGCCCTCCGGGCGCAGGCCGGCCTGTCGCGCTGCGAGCAGCACGCGCTCGACCATGTCACGACGCGCCGCGACCAGGAGCACGCGCATACGCGGGCCTGCTGCGGTCTCGGTGACGCCGAGTGCGTGGTAGTCGAGCACGACGCTCTCAATCGGCATCGGGATCTCGTCCTGGGCCTGGAAGCGCACGGCGCTCTCGAGCTCTTTGGGATCGAGGATCGGGGGAAGCTCGATCTGGCGCATCACGATGCGCTGGTTGGCGATGCCGATGCGCACGCGGCGGTCCAGGCCGCTGCCGTCGAAGAGGTCGGCAAGCGCCGAGCTCAGGCCATCGACGTCGGTGACCTCGCCGTCGCGGACGAGGTTGGGGGCGATCGGGGTGCCGACCGCGCGGTCGACGACGACGCGCCCGTTGACGTGGCTCTTCACCGCGACCAGCTGGCCGGGCTCGATCTCGAGACCGACGAGGCTGCTCGTGCGCCGACGGCCGCGCGGCGCACGCGTGGTGTCCGGGCCCAGCGGCACGACCGCCGGCGCCGCCGGTGCCTCGGGCGCCTCGACATCGGAGGGCCCGTCGGGCGCAGGCGCTGCCGCGGCCGGAAGTGTCGCTTCCTCGGCGTCCGTTGGCTCGGAGCGACGGCGGAAGCTGATGGGCTGGTTCAGGCGATCGAACATTGAGGTTCTTGGGTCAGGCGAGCGGGCGTCTGGCCCTCACGGGATTCATC
>DATGHN010000151.1:0-7526 GCA_035308005.1 Solirubrobacteraceae bacterium | reverse complement strand
CGATGCGCGTTGCGAGGCCCTGCGCGCGGATGTAGGCGCACAGGAATTCGACGCCCTCGCGGTAGCGCTCGAGCGCGACGCGCGGATCGCGCGCCGCACCGGACTCGAATCCCTCGCGCCCGCCCCACAGCACGAAGGTCTCGGCGCCGAGCTCGGCGCCGATGTCGATCGCGTCGGTGGCCTTGCGAAGCGCGAAGCGCCGCACCGCCGGGTCGGCGGCGGTGAACGCGCCGTCGCGGAAGACGGGCTGCGTGAACAGGTTGACGGTCGTCATCGGGACGACCATCCCCGCCGCGTCGACCGCCTTCTTGAAGCTCGCGACGATCCGGTCGCGTTCGGCTGCGCTAGAGCCGAACGGGACGAGGTCGTTGTCGTGCAGGGAGACACCCCACGCACCGACCTCCGCCAGGCGCGCCACGATCTCCTCCGGCATCACCGGCGGGCGGGTCGGGAGGCCAAACGGGTCGCCGCCACGATGACCGACCGTCCACAGCCCAAAGCTGAACCGGTCCTCCGAGGTGGGCGCGTGCAGGTCGTCCATCGAGGCTCCTCTCGTAGTGGAACGCGGAGGTATAGCGCTCAGCGCGACGACAGGATCGCGAGGAGCTCTGCCGGGCTGGCGGCGATCGCCTCCGCGCCGGCCTCCCGAAGCTCCTGCTCGCTGCCGATTCCCCAGCCGACGCCCAGCGGCCGAAGGCCGTGGGCGAGCGCGGCCTCGATATCGAAGCGGCGGTCGCCGACCATCGCTCCGCCGCTCGCCCGCGTCGCCGCAAGGGCTCGCGCGACGATCGCCGTCTTGTCGTCGTCGGCGTCGTTTAGAGCAGCGGCGGCGACCGCGGCGAAGTGGTCAGCGATCCCGAGCGCCTCGAGCAGCGGTTGCGCGAAGGTGACCGACTTCGAGGTGGCGAGCGCCAGCGGCTCGTCGCGCGCGGCGAGCGCCTCGAGCATCTCCGCGATGCCGTCGTAGAGGCGGGTCTGCGCCAGATAGAGCGACGCGTAGCGTTGCCGGTAGGTCGCGACGACCTCGGCAACGAGCGGGTCGTGCGCCGGCAGCGCGAGCAGCTCGGAGAAAGCGACGTAGGTCGGCGGGCCGATGAAGCGGCTGAGCTCCTCCGTGCCGCGCTGCGCAAAGCCGTGGTCGCGAAGCGCCGCGTCGATGCTCTCGGTTACCGGCACGAGCGAATCGGCGAGCACTCCGTCGAAGTCAAAGACGATCGTCACGGCCGGACATCATCTACGTTCCGTCGCGATGCTCCTCGCCGCCCGCCTGCGCGCTCAGCTTCTTTCAGGCGTCCGACCGGCGAGCCCACTCGAGGCGACCCGACAGCTGCTCGCCGTCCAGGCGCAGGACCCGCGCGGCGCACGGCTTGCGATCCGCGCGCGATCGACCGTCAAGAGCGCCACCAGCGTCGATCGCGCGCTGAACGAGCGCGAGCTTGTCATCACCTGGGTCAACCGCGGCACGCTGCACCTGGTGGCCGTCGAGGATGAAGCGCTGCTCCACCTCCTCACCACACCGCAGCTGCGCACCGGCTGCGAGCGCCGGCTTCGCCAGGAGGGCGTCAGCGAGGCCGCCGAGCGCCGCGGAGTGCGCGCGGTCGCCGCGGCACTCGAGTCAGGCCCGCACACGCGCGAGGAGCTGCGCGGCGTCGTTGAGCAACGTCGCGTGCCGACGGCCGGCCAGGCGCTCGTCCACCTTCTCTTCGCGGCGACGCTGGACGGGCTGATCGTGCGCGGTCCGATGCGCGGCCCCCACCAGCAGTTCGTGCTCGCCGCCGACTGGCTCGGCCACCGGCCCGCTCTCGACATCGAGTCGGCCGCCGCGGAGCTGGCGCGGCGCTACCTCCAGGGCCACGGCCCCGCGAGCGCCCGCGACCTCGCGAAGTGGGCGGGGATCGGCCTCGGCGCCGCGCGCGCAGCGCTCGGGCTGATCGCGCCACAGCTGGTCGAGCTGCCGGGCGGACTGGTCGACCTGCGCGACCGGCCGCGACCGCCGCATATCCCGCCCGCCGCGTTGCTTGGCGCCTTCGACCCGCTACTGCTCGGCTGGAGCGATCGCGACCTCATCGTCGGGGAAGACCAACAGCGGATCGTCAACGGCGGCGTGTTTCGCCCGTTCGCGCTGATCGCCGGCCGCGCGGCGGGAACATGGTCGCTCGAGCGCGGCCGCGTCTCACTCGACCTCTGGGACAAATCACCACCACGGCCATCCACGGCCGCGGCGCTCGCGCGCGAGGCGGCGGCCGTCGAGTCCTACCTGCGCTAGCCGCGCTCGGTTACGCGAGCCCCGCCGCCCGGGCGCACCTCGAGCGCAGCGGCCGGCGGCGCGACACCCGGCGCGAACAGGCCGAGCACGTTCCCGCCGAATCCGCCGCCGATCACGCGCGCTCCCGCGGCGCCCGCCGTGTGCAGCGCGTCGACGGCGGCCTCGACCTGCGGCGTCGAAACCTCGTAGAGGTCGCGCAGCGAGGCGTGCGATGCGTCGAGCAGGCGCCCGAGCTCGTCGAGATCGCCGGCGGCGAGCGCCGCGACCGCCGCGCGCACGCGGTCGTTCTCCTCGACGACGTGGCGCGCGCGACGCTCGAGCACACTGCTCAGCGACACAACCATTGCCAGGTCGGCGTCGCGCAGGCTCGCCACGCCGAGCTCCTCGCAAGCGCGCGCGCACTCCTTGCGCCGCTCGTTGTAGCCAGAGCTCGAGTGATCGTGGCGCTGGCCGGAGTCGAGCGTCACAAGCCGCCAGTCGCCGAGCTCGAGTGGGACCGGCTCGATGACGCCGGAGTGGAAGTCGATCAGCGTCGCCGCCCCCTCACGGCCGCAGATCGAGGCGAGCTGGTCGAGCAGGCCGGTCTGCGCGCCGACCCATTCGTTCTCGACCCGCGAGCAGATCCGCGCGAGCGGCCACGGCGGCACGACGTCGGCGTCGGTGAGCGCCAGGAGCGCCAGGCAGAGTGAGACCTCGAGTGCGGCCGACGATGAGAGGCCAGCGCCGGTCGGCACGGTCCCGGCGATGTCGAGCGCCGCGCCGCGCAGCGGCAGGCCCTCGGCGGCGAGCTCGGCAGCGACGCCGCGCACGAACGCCGCCCAGCCCCCCGGCGACGGCGCCTCCGCGCCGAGCATGAAGCTGTCGTGCGCCGAGTCGAGGTCGAGCGCCGTGGCGGTGATCCGCCGCTCGCCTCCGGCCCGCGCCGACACTGTCACCCCCGCGTCGATCGCGAAGGGCAGCGCCAGTCCTTCGTTGTAGTCGGTGTGCTCGCCGATCAGGTTCACGCGGCCCGGCGCAAACGCCGTGACGCGCTCAGGAGGTCCCATCGATAGCGCTCCGAAGCGCCGCCGCCGAGGCCTCGGGAAGCACGTCCATCACGAACGTGCCCGCCCCCTGCTCGCAGCCGGCTGGGTACTTGAGCTTGGTGGCGCTGCGTAGCGGCGGGTAGAACTCGACGTGCAGATGCCCCGCGCCGCGCCCATCGCAGGGCGCCTGGTGGAGCACCATCACGTAGGGGAACGGCCGCTCGAAGAGGCGGTCGAAGCCGCGCGTCACCGCCTGCAGGACCTCCGCCAGCGCGTCGAGCTCCGACTCGCTGCACTCCAGCAGGCTCGGGCGGTGCTCGCGGACGACGACGTGCGTCTCATACGGCCAGCGCGCCGCGAAGGGGACGTACGCGACGACCTCGCCATCGCCGCGGAGAACCCGCTCACCGTCGCGCAGCTCGCGCCCGAGCAGCTCGCAGGTCGCGCAGCCGCCGAGCCGCTCATCGGCCTCGAGCTCCCGCGCCGCGACCGGCGGCAGGAACGGAAAGGCGTAGATCTGGCCGTGCGGATGATGGAGCGTCGTCCCGACCTCGACGCCGCGGTTCTCGAAGATCAGGACGTAGGCGACATCCTCGCGCGCGCCGAGCTCCTCGTAGCGCTGGCGCCAGACCCACATCAGATCGCGCGCGCGGCCCGCCTCGAGGGTCGCGAATGACCCCTCGTGATCATCGGTGTAGACGACGACCTCGGCCGCGCCTTCGGGGGCCTCGAACGTCGGGAAGCGGTTCTCGAAGACGGCGATCTCAAACGCCGGGAACGGGATCTCGGTCTCAGGGCCCCCGGGCCGCGTCGGGCACAGCGGGCAGTGCTCGGCGTCCGGCAGGAAGGTGCGCTCCTGGCGGTCGACGGCGTAGACCACCTCTTCCCCGCGCAGCTCGTTGAAGCGCCGCACGCTCACGCGCGCGCGAACAGGATCAGCGCGCGGCCGTCCTCCTTGACCACGCGCACCAGGGTCAGCGGTCCGTATCGCTCCTCGTCCACGCGGTAGGTATATCCATCAGGGGGCGACGGGTGCATGCACCCGTCGCGGGTGCGGTGCATGCACCGCATCCGGAGTCGGTGCACCTGTGCCCCGAACGGGGTATGCACCGACTCCAACAGCATCTAGCATCGCCCGCGTGTGGTGGGGTGCGAGCGAGCTCGCCTGGCGCGGCCGCCTGTCGGAGGCGCGCGCGAGGCTCGCCGGGTCGCTCTGGCCAATCACCCAGGCGGCGGTCGCCGCCGGTCTCGCGTGGCTCGTCGCGCACAACCTGCTGGGACACGCCCAGCCGTTCTTCGCGCCGATCGCGGCGGCGATCGCACTCTCGACGAGCTCGATCCGCCGCGGCCGGCGGATCGTGCAGATGATCGCCGGCGTGATGATCGGGATCGCCGTCAGCGAGGGCGCCGCCGCGGTGATGGGGACGAGCTGGATCTCGATCGGAGTCACCGTCCTCGTCACGATGGCCGCCGCCTCGGCGGTTGCGGTCGGCTTCTTCAGCGAGGGGATGATGTTCGTCAACCAGTCGGCATCGGCCGCCGTGCTGGTCATAGCCCTGCGCCATCACGGCACCGGGTCAGAGCGCGCGATCGACGCGCTGATCGGCGGCGGCGTCGCCGCGGTGATCGGCGTCGGCCTCTTCCCGGCGCATCCGCTGCGGATGTTGCGCAGCGCCGAGCGCGAGGTGCTGCGCTCGCTGGCCGGGGCGCTCGGCGAGATCGGCGAGCGGCTCGGAAGCGACAGCCGCGTCGCCCCGGACTGGACGCTCGCCGCCGCGCAGGACATCCACAGCCAGCTCGCGGGTCTCGCCGCGGCGCGCATGACCGCGCGGGCCAACGTGCGGATCGCCCCGCGCCGCTTCGCGCTGCGCGAGGAGGTGAGCGGCGAGGACGGGCGCATCGCGGTCCTCGACCTGCTCGCCAACGCGGCGCTCAGTCTGCTGCGCATCGGCAGTGACGCGCTCGAACAGGGCGAGACGATTGAGCCCGCCCTCGCGGCCTGCGTGCGCGAGCTGGCGGGCTCGATCGGCGAGCTCGCCGCGGCGCCACAGCCGTGGCCGGCGGAGCTTCGGGCGGCGGTCAGCGAGCGGATGGCCGTGCTCGGCGAGCGGGCCGGATCGGCGAGCGCCGCACGCGGCCCGGTCCTCGCCTCGGCGCTGCGGGCTGCCTCGCGCGACGTGCGCGCGCTGGTGCCCTAGCTGCGGCGCTCAGGCCGGCGTGGCCGCCCGGGCGTCGCGCGAACGCGCCGCCTCAGCCCAGGTAACGAGCCTGCGGCGATCCTCATCCCAGAGCTTCAGTCGCACCGCCCGCAACCCGTCCCAAAGCGACAGCGTCGGAACGTCGTGGAAGATCGGGTTCTCGTCGTGGGCAGCTTGCAGGTTGTAGTTGGGGATCCGCGCGTTTAGGTGATGGACGTGGTGAAGCCCGATGTTGCCCGTGAAGTACTGCAGCACCTTCGGCAGCTTCAGGTAGGAGCTTCCGCGCAGCGCGGCGTCGGCGTAGGTCCAATCGGCGCCGCGCTCCCAGAAGGTGTCCTCGAACTGGTGCTGGACGTAGAAGAGCCAGATCCCGGCCGCGCCGGCGATCAGCGCGGGCGGCCCCTGGATCAGCAGGAAGTCGACCGGGCCGAGTAGCCAGCAGGCGACGCCGACGATCACGGCGAGCGCGAGGTTGGTGAGGTGGACGCTGCGGCGGATCCGCGGGCGGGCGTCCTTGGGCACGATCCGCGGCCCGAGGATCATCGCGAACAGCGGCCCGATCCCGAACATCACCAACGGGTTGCGGAACAGGCGGTAGCCGAGGCGCCCGCGCCAGTCGCGCGCGTTGTACTCGGCGACGGTCAGCGTCGGCACGTCGCCCTGGCCGCGGCGGTCGAGGTCGGCCGCGGTCGCGTGATGGACGGCGTGGTTGTGGCGCCAGTTGTGAAACGGCGCGTAGACGAGCACCCCGAGCGCGCTGCCGAGCCAGATGTTGGCCTGCTTGGAGGGCAGGAACGAGCCGTGCGCGCAGTCGTGGAAGACGATGTAGGTGCGCAGCAGGAATCCGGCGGCGAGGACCCCGAGCCCGAGCGTCAGCAGCACCGAGACGCGCAGCGAGAAATACATCGCGACGAGCAGCCCGAGGTAGGGGACCACCGAGGTCAGCATGCAGCCGGCGCTGCGCCGCAGCGACGGTCGCGCGTAGGCGGCGAGCGCGTCCGTCCAGTAGGGACTGCTCATGCTGCGCTTATCGGCAGCCGCGCCCTCTCGGGCAAGCGCGTCGGCGGCAGCCGGCGCGACCATCTCATCAAGGACCATCGGGCCCCTTTCCTGACTCGTTATCGGGCTCGCCGGCCCCAGCGGCGACGCAGCGGTGAACCGTCCCTAGCGTACACGGATACGGCGACACCGCGGCGCAGCGTCAGGAGGCGAGCGCGCGCGAGACCTCTTCGGCGTGCTTGGCCAGAAGCCTCCCGAGGACCGCGGGGCCGGCCGCGGCGATCCGCTGCGTCGGAGCGCTGACGCTGAGCGCGGCCAGTGCGCCGACGCGGCGGTCGACGATCGCGGCGGCGACGCAGCCGACCCCCGGCTCGTGCTCCTCGTCGTCGATCGCGTACCCGCGCGCGCGAATCCGCTCGAGCTCGGCCTCGAGCGCCGCGAGCGTCGTGATCGTGTTCGCCGTGAACGCGGGCAGCGGATCACCACCGAGCAGCTCGCCGGCCGACCCGGCCGGCCCGCGGGCGAGCATCGCCTTGCCCGCGGCGGAGGCGTGCGCCGGCACGGCGGCGCCGATCCGCGCGAGCATCCGCACCGCGCGCGTTCCCTCGACCTGATCGACGTACACGGCGCTCGGCGCGGCGAGGACGCTGAGGTTCGCCGACTCTCCGGTTGCCGCCTGGACGAGTTCGAGGGCGGGACGGGCGAGCGTGCGCAGCCGCGCCGTTCGCTGGCCGGCGGCATCGGCCAGCTCCGTCAGCTTGTAGCCCAGCATGTAGCGCCCGCTCGGACGGCTCTGCACCGCATAGCCCCGGGCGACGAGCGTCGCCAGGAGGCGATGGGCGGTGCTCGGTCGCAGGCCGGTGCGACCAGCGATCTCGACGAGGCCCAGCTCGCGCTCGCCCGCCAGCGACTCGAGGATCTCGAGACTGCGCTCGACGGACTGCACGAGCGCTCGCGGGAGAGGGGTTGCCGCCATGTGTGCCGAGCCTAGCAGCATTCCACGATACGGAAAGATCGTTTGCGGTATCGGAAGGTTAG
>DATGHN010000150.1:0-7896 GCA_035308005.1 Solirubrobacteraceae bacterium | reverse complement strand
CTTCGAGCACATGCCGATCTCGGATATCCGCCGGGTCAGCGAGGTGCCCTCCACGCGGCCATTCACCGAGGTGCTGTTCAACTTCCAGCCGCATACCGCGACCACCGCGCTGCGCCTCCTCGACTCGAGCTGGGCGGACCGCGAGGTAGAGCTCTACGACCGGACCGGGCAGGCGCTGACCCTGAACATCTTCGGTGACGAGGCCATCCTGCTGCAGACCGCCTGGGACGGCGTTCGCTGCAGGGCCTCCGCCGGCCGCCGCTTTGTGAATCACCTGGCGGCCTTGCTCGACGAACTCGCGGAGTCGGAGCCGACGATCGCGATCGGCGATCTGGGCGCGATGCCGGCGACGCAGTTGCGTGTCCTCTCAGGCGAGCTCGACGACCCGCTCCCCGCCGACATCAGCCTCATACCCACGCTGTTCGCAGAGAAGGTGGCAACGCATCCACAGCGTGTGGCCCTCGTTCACGACGGTGATCGGCTGAGTTATGCGGAGCTTGACGCGCGTGTCGACGCAATCGCTGCCATGCTTTTGGATCGCGGCGTCGGCTACGAGGCGCGTGTCGGCATCGCGACGCGCCGTTCCGCCGACATGCTCGCGGCCGTTCTGGCGACCCACCGCGTCGGCGCCGCCTACGTCCCGCTCGATCCGCGCTATCCGAGTGAGCGGCTCCGTTTCATGGTCGCTGACAGTGGGGTGCGCGTTGTCGTCACCGACCCTGGGTCGGCCTCGTCGCTCCCTGCCGGAGTCAGCGAGCAGATCGTCCTCGACGGGCAGTTACCGAGCGGGCCTCACGCGATCCCCCCCGCGTCGATCCGCTCCGACACGCTGTCGCACGTCATCTACACATCGGGGTCGACGGGGACGCCGAAGGGGGTGATGATCGAACACGGGTCCGTCGCGGCGCTCGCGGACTGGGCTCGCGACACCTTCTCCGACGCAGAGCGTGCGGGCGTCCTGGCGTCCACGTCGCTGAGCTTTGATCTGTCGGTCTTCGAGCTGCTCATCACGCTGGCGCTCGGCGGCAGCGTGGTCCTCGTCGACGATCTGTTCGCGCTTGCCGACACCTCGTTTGAGGGGCAGATCGTCCTCATCAACAGCGTTCCTTCGCTGATAACCCAGCTGCTGGCGGTCCGCGCCTTGCCTGATTCGGTGCGCACAGTGACCCTGGCCGGCGAGGCGCTGCCGCGGACGCTCGTCAATCGCCTCTTTGAGCAGCCGGGAGTTGAGGCGGTCTGGAACCTCTACGGGCCGAGCGAGGACACGACCTACTCGACCGGCGTCCGCTGCGACCGAGACGACGGCGGAGCGCCCTCGATCGGCCGCCCGCTGCCTGGAACCCAGGTTTACGTTGTCAGTCCCGCCCTGCGGCCGGTGCCTCCCGGCGTGTGTGGCGAGTTGTTGCTGGGCGGGGCGGGCCTCGCCCGCGGGTACCTCGATCGACCCGAGCTGACCGCCGAGCGCTTCATCGCCAATCCCTTCGGGGGCCCCTCCGAGCGGCTGTACCGGACGGGCGATCGCGTGTCCTGGCGCGCCGACGGAACGCTGGATTACCACGGCCGCCTGGACGACCAGGTCAAGCTGCGTGGCTTTCGAATCGAGCCGGGCGAGGTGCGTCACGCGCTGCTCGAGGATCACGACATCGAGGACGCCGCGGTGCTCGTTCGCCCCGAGCAGGGCGACCGCAAACTCGTCGCTTACGTCGTGGGCCGCAGCGAGACCATCGATCCGCAGACGACACGGCAGCGGCTCGCGGCGTCGCTGCCGGCGCATCTGGTGCCGGCGTCGGTGGTCGTGCTCGACGCTCTGCCGCTGACTCCGAGCGGAAAACTCGATCGCGACGCGCTACCCGCTCCGCGAGCCGCCGCTGCTTCGTCGGGCCTCACGGGTGCCACCGAAACGGCGATGGGAGCGCTCTGGCAGGAGGTGCTCGAGCTCGATGCGCCGCCCGGCGCTGACGATGACTTCTTCGCCCTCGGTGCCGATTCGTTCGACGCGTTGGCGTTGCTGGCCGGCATCGAGGCCCGCTTCGGGCGCTGGCTGGGGGCCGCCGCGATGTTCGAGTCGACGACGCTCGCCGACATGGTCGCGAGGCTCGACCTCGAGCGAAGGCAACAGTCGATGAGCCCCGTCATATCCGTGCGAGAGAACGGCTCGCGACCGCCCTGGTTCTTCGCCGTCGCCGACCATCGCGCGGTCATCGCGATGCGCAACGTTCTCCCCACGCTCATGTACGACCAGCCTGTGTACGCCGTCCACACGATCGATCCGGCGAATCCTGCCTGGCGCATGTCGAGTGTCGAGGCGATCACCGAGAAATGCCTCAGCGCGATCCGCGAGCGTCAGCCGCACGGGCCTTACCGGCTGGGCGGCTACTCGCTCGGGGGCTACGTCGGCTGGGAGCTCGCCTGCCGACTCCAGGACATGGGCGAGGAGGTCGAGCTGCTCGTCCTGCTGGACACCTTCGCCCCATATGCGTTCAGCTGGCGCGGCCAGATCCTGGTCCGCGGGCGAGAGGGCAGGGGTTACCCGGTGCGCCGCCGGGTTCGCGGGTACGGCGGCCTCCTGCGCGAGCGCGTGCAACATCGGCTCAGCCTGCTCCGCCGGCCACCCGCGCCGCAGCTCTACTCGCAGGACTTCGATGAGCGATGGGATCACCCGGGCGCGATCCGACTCGCGCGCCGCTACAGGCCGCGCCCGTTCGCCGGGCCAGTCGTCGTCTACTACACCGACTATTCCGCCAGGGTGTCCGATGAGCCGACGCTGTGGTGGGAGCGCCACGCGAGCGGGACGCTCGAAGCCGAGTGGGTGCCGGGCGATCACCATTCGGTTCTCGCGGCCTCCCAGGTCGCGACCTTCTCGGGACTGCTGGCCGAGCGCCTCGAGCGTCTCGACTCCGAGCGCCCATAGCGCGAGCGCGACGGCGGCGGGCGAGGGGCCCGCAGGGCGAGCTCGGCTTCTTACGCGGCGCGCCCCTTTCGCGGTGCGCCGCGCACCGGGTGCGTCGAGCCGAGCACGATCCAGCGCCGACGCACGAAACGCACTCCCGTGGTCGCGCAGCGCACGGCGATCAGGCCCACCAGGCCGGACCAGACCCCGACTATGCCCCAGTGCAGCTCGAGCGCAAGTAGCGCCACGGGCACGTAGATGAATACGCTCGCGGCGAACATCGCGATCGCCAGATAGAGCGTGTCGCCGGCGCCGATCAGGATGCCGTCGAACGCGAACACCGCGGCGCCGATCGGCTGCATCAGCGCGAGCAGCGGCCAGATCGCGTGGAGCCGCCCGATCACGGCGGGGTCGGTCGTGAAGACGTGCGGCAGCGGGCCGTAAAGCGCGCCGAGCAGTGCGCCGACGCCGATCCCGCCGGCGACCGAGAGAACCGTCAGCCGGCGCCCCACCGCGTAGGCGCCCTCGCCGTCACCGGCGCCGAGCATCCGCGCGACCATCACCTGCCCGGCGATTGCGAGCGCGTCGAGAACGAGGGCGATCAGGTTGAAGAGCTGGAAGGCGACCTGGTGCGCGCCGAGGGACGCCTTGCCGATCCGTGCGAGGACCGCGCTCGCGACGACGAACGACGCATACAGCGAGGCGGTGCGCACGAGGATCTCCGCGCCGACGCGGGCGAGGCCGCTCATCAGGCGCAGCTGAGGACGCGGCAGCGGCCAGACGGCGGCGGCGAAGGCGATGCCCATTCCAAGCTGCGCGATGACCGTGCCGAGTGCCGAGCCGTCGAGCCCGAGGCGCGCGCCGTAGACGAGCGCGAGCTCGAGGACAAGATTGGCGGCGTTGGCGGCGATCACGATCACGAGCGGGCGGCGCAGTTGCGAGACGCCGCGCAGGTAGCCCTGCCCGGCGGTAGCCAGCAGCACGGCCGGCAGCCCGGGCGCCGAGATCCGCAGGTAGCGCGCGGCGAGCGCCGCCACGTGCCCGTGCCCGCCGAGCAGGCTCGTCGCGGGGCCCGCCAACGCGACGGTGGCGATCGCAAGCAGGCAACCGATCGCAAGTCCGAGCCAGACCGCCTGGCCGCCGAGCTCGTGCGCGCGGTCGTGCTCGCCCCCTCCGTGTGCGCGCGCGACGGCCGACGTCGTCCCGTAGACGAGGAAGTTGAACATCGTCGTGACGGCCCCGAGTGCCGTCGCCGCTAGCGCCAGCGCGGCCAACTGGGCGGTCCCGAGGTGGCCCACAATCGCCGTGTCGGCGAGCAGGTAGAGGGGCTCGGCTGTCAGCGCGCCGAGCGCCGGCAGCGCGATGGCGACGATCTCGCGGTCATAGGCGCGTGCGCGGCTCACGGGCCGCAGCGTACGATGGCCGCTGGTGAAGCTGCGGCTCTATCACCACAGCGACGGAGCGCGCGTCGCCTATCGCGAGGCGGGCTCCGGGCCTCCGCTCGCGCTGCTGCACTCCGCGATGCTCTCCCATAAGGAGTTCGAGCCGATCGTCGAGACCCTCGAGGACCGCTTCCGCGTCGTGCTTCCGGACCTACCGCTGCACGGCGACTCCGAGGAGCGCCCCCGCCATCCCTACACCCCCGACTGGTTCGCGGACGTGATGGCCGGTTTCAGTCACGAGGTGCTCGGCCCGCGCCCGTTCATCGGCGGTCACGGGCTCGGCGCGGAGATCGTCCTGCACATGCTGGCTCGCGGCGACATCGCTCCCGGCGCGCTGATCCTTCTGCCGAACCGGCTTCACCGCCGCGCCGAGCGCGAACGTCTGCGTCGCGGCTGGCGCCTGGCTGCGCGCGCCGCCGCCGTTCCGGGCCTTGACCGCGCGCTATCGCACGGCGCCCGGCTGGTCTTTCGTCCCGAGATCGGCGTCAAGCTCTCGGCGCGCGGCGCGGCCGGGACGCGAGACCTCATGCGCCACGCCTTCGCGGACGTCGGCGGCAACGCCAACCGGGCGCGCTCGTGGGCGCGCTTCGCCGCGCGCTGGCCGAGCGGCGCGCAGCACGAGCTGTTCGACCTCTACCCCCGCCTGCAGCTGCCGGTGCTGCTGCTGTGGGCCGACGAGGACCGCATGCATCCGCTCGCCGTGGCCGAGGAGGCGCTTGATCTGATCCCCGGGGCGGTGCTGCGGGTCCTCCCGGGCACCGGTTACCTGATCGCCTACGACGACCCGGTCGGCGTCGCGCGCGAGCTGGCCGCATTCTGCGGATAGGGTTTAAGCGCGCACCGGCAGTCGACAAAGGACGAGACACGCATGAGCCCGAAGGCCATCTACGGCGCCGAGACCCGCAAGGCGATCGAGAATTTTCCGATCTCGGGCGAGCCGGTGCCCGTCGAGGTGATCCACTGGCTCGGCCGCATCAAGGGCGCCGCCGCGACAGTCAACAGTGAGCTCGGGCTGCTGAAGGTCGGCGTCGCGCGGCGGATCGCCAAGGCCGGCGCCGAGATCGCCGCCGGCCAGCATGACGACCAGTTCCCGATCGACGTCTTCCAGACCGGCTCGGGCACCTCCTCGAACATGAACGCCAACGAGGTAATCGCGGCGCTCGCAGGGGCGGGCGTGCATCCCAATGACCACGTCAACCTCGGCCAGTCCTCAAATGATGTTTTCCCCTCCGCCGTCCACCTCGCGGCGCTCGAGGCGACGACGCGACGCCTGCTGCCGGCCCTCGCCGGACTCGAGCGCGCTCTGAGCGCCAAGGCGCGGCGTTTCAACGGAATCGTCAAGTCCGGGCGCACGCATTTGATGGACGCGGTGCCGGTCACCCTCGGCCAGGAGTTCGCCGGCTACGCCGCTCAGATCCGCCTCGGCCGCGCCCGCATCTCCGACGCGCTGCCGCGTGTCTCCCAGATCCCGCTCGGCGGCACGGCAACCGGTACGGGCCTGAATACGCATCCCCAGTTTGCGGCGAAAGTGCGCCGCCGCCTTGCGGCCGAGACCAAGCTGCGAATCTCGGCGCCCGAGGACCCCTTCGAGGCGCAAGCCAACCGCGACGCGCTCGTCGAGCTCTCCGGAGCATTGAAGGTCGTCGCGGTCTCGATGACCAAGATCGCCCAGGACCTCGCGCTGATGGGCTCGGGCCCGCGCGCGGGGATCGGCGAGATCTTCCTGCCTGAGCTCCAGAAGGGCTCATCGATCATGCCCGGCAAGGTCAATCCAGTGATCCCCGAGGTCGTCATGCAGGTGGCGGCGCAGGTCGTCGGGAACGACACGGCGATCACGATCGGCGGGATGCAGGGCAACTTCGAGCTGAACGTGCGAATCCCGCTGATCGCGCGCAACCTGCTCTCTTCGATCGCGCTCCTGACCAGTGCCGCAACGGTGCTCAACGAGAAATGCGTGGCCGGAATCGAGGCCAATCGCGAGGGCACGACGCGCAGCGCCGAGTCGACGCTCGCCGTAGCGACCGCTCTGAATCCCTACATCGGCTACGACAAGGCGACCGTGATCGTCCAGGAGGCGACCAAGTCAGGGCGCTCGCTGCGCGAGGTCGCACGCGCCCACGGCGTCGATGAGGCGATCCTCGACGAGGCGCTTGACCTGCGCCGAATGGCGCTCGGCTCCTAGCTTGACCCGCGGCCTTGCAGCCGCGCTTCGCCGGCCCGTCTAGTACCCCTGTCCGCTCGCGCTCGAGCGGTCCAGCGCCTTCCCGACGCCGGCGAACGGTCGTCCGGGTGCGTTGCGCGCCAGCGCGACGGAGCCGATCACGGAGGTATCCGTCCACGCATGGAAGGAGCCTCCCGTGGCCGCGCACCAGCCTCGAGCGCCTCTCGCTCGCGCCGCACTTCGCGGCGTCCTCATCGCCGCAGCAGCAGGAGCAGTCGCATTCTCTGCGTCGTCCGCGTCGGCTTCAGCGCCACGCGCTGCCAAGACCGAGCGAAGCTGCCGCGCAGCCCATCACGGCCTAGCGCGCAAAACGGCCGCCTGCCGCCGTGCGCGGCAGCGGGCCGTCTCGGCGCTGCTCTCGCGCTACATGCTGCGCGGCCTCCTGAAGTTCGCCTCGGCGTATGCGTTTTCAAGCCACGGCCTGAGTGTCCCGTCGAAGCACCTTCCGCCGACGCGACCGGCGAGCGGCGGCAAGGGCAGCGGTACGCCCCCTCCGCACGGAAACTCCGGCTCGCCTCCGCCGCCGCCGCCGGCCGGCGGTAGCGCCTCGAGCCCTCCGCCGTCCGGCAACCCGCCCGCTCCGCTGACCGCGTGGGTCCCGGCGAGCGGTGGCATCTACACACCGCTGTCTGACGCACAGGCTGCATCCGACGTCACACCCGAAGCCGAGAACCGCCCGGCGAACACGCCCGAGAACGACGACATGCCAAGCGCCGCCGCCCTACAGGCGTTCTACAGCGCCCGCAACAACAACGGCCAGACGGTCGTCCAGGCCAATCCCTACGACGCTGACGTCACCGGCCATTACACAGGCACCACGGATCAGATCATCCAGTGGGCGGCGTGGAAGTGGGGGATCCCAGCCGACTGGCTGCGCGCCGAGTACGTCCAGGAGTCGCGCTGGAACATGTCGCAGCTGGGCGACGAGGCGAGTGTCACGCCGACGGAGTACCAGGAATACCCGGCCGCTTCGCGCGTGCCGGGCACCGACCAGGTCTACCAGTCGATGGGGATCAGCCAGATCAAGTGGACCCCCGACGGGTCGGTCGGCGCCGGGACCGAGCCGCTGCGATGGCAGTCGACCGCCTTCAACGTCGACTACCAGGCGGCGCAGATCCGCTTCTACTTCGACAATCCCGACAGCTTGCGCAGCGCGTGGGGCGATTCGACCTACGCTCCCGGCAACGCGTGGGACAGCCTCGGCGGCTGGTTCTCCCCGTATCCGTGGCTGAATGCCGGGCAGCTCGCCTACGTCGTCGAGGTCCAGGCCCACCTCGCCGCGCGGAGCTGGGCGCAGCCCGGCTTCTGAGCGCCAATGCGGAGGTGCGCGTCGCCGCTGGGCG
>DATGHN010000149.1:0-10354 GCA_035308005.1 Solirubrobacteraceae bacterium | reverse complement strand
AACCTCGACGCCGACGCGACCGAGCCCCAGGCGGCCGGCCCCGGTCACTGGAACGACCCCGACTACCTCGGCCCGGACCAGGGCATGAACGCCGCCCAGTTCCGCACCCAGTTCTCGATGTGGGCGATGCTCGCCGCGCCGCTGATGGTCAGCGACAACATGACGAAGATCAGCGCCGCCTCGCTCAACACAGTTACGAACAAGCGCGTGATCGCGATCGACCAGGACCCCGCCGGCGCCCAGGGCGTCGAGGTCTCCGCGTCCGGCAACGGCGAGGTCTGGGCGAAGCCGCTGATCCATTCGAACATGGCGATCGCGCTCCTCAACCGCAGCTCGAGCGCGATCTCGATCTCGACGAGCGCCGCTGCGCTCGCATCCGACGGGCTGCCGTCCGCGGGCAGCTACCACGTGACAAACCTCTGGAGCGGTGCAGCCTCGACGTCGAACGGGACCTTCTCGGCGCAGGTGCCCGCCTACTCGACGGTTCTGCTGCAGGTCTCCGCGGGCTAGATCGCGACGGCGAGGATCCGCGTCGCGCCGGCGTTCGGCGGTGACTCGCTGACCCAGGCCGTGGTCGCGCCGAGCGCCGTCGGGCCGAGCGTCGTCGTGGCGCCCGGACCGGTCCGGCGGCTGTGGCAGAGGCTCGCGGTGTTGTAGTTCTGGACGTAGCCCGGCTGGTAGCCGGGGTCGCGCGTGACGATCGAGGGCAGCGTGAGGATCACGCGCGCGTGCGCCGCCGCGGCGCTCGAGCCAAGCAGCACGTCCTGCGCGCAGCGGTCGGTGCGCTCGTAGAGAAGCCGGCGGCCGGCCAGCGAGGGGTTCGAGTAGAGGACGTTTCGCACCGACTGCAGCAGGATCGACCGCGCCCCGGTCGCGAGGTTGACCTCATACAGCGTGCTGCGCAGCGAATCGGAGTAGGTCCACACGACGTGCGAGCCCGACAGCGAAGGACGCCCGATCGCACCCGGCAGGCCGGCGCCCTGGAGGTAGACGCGCCGCTTGGGATCGGCGAGTGAGACCGCGAACAGGTTCGCCACCCCGTGGCTTCCCTGGTCGCGAACGACGAGCCAGTAGCGCGACACCGCCAGGCCGTCGACGCTCGCGCCCGCCGGTGTAGGGAGCACGCGCGGACTGGGCGCCGGGAAGCGCGCCGCGACCGTGATCGCGCCGTCTGCGGCGATCCACGCGAACCGCCCGCCCCCGATCGCCGGGTAGCGGCCCGGGATGCGAGACGTCCCCGACGGGCGCGCGAGCCAGCCGCCGGTCGTCGGGCGCTCCCAGACGAGCGCCTTGCCCGCCGCCGAGGGATCGGTGCCGAAGTGCGAGAGCGCCGGCGCCGGCGCCGCGGTGGCGGCGGCCCCGCCGAGCAGCAGCGCGCAGAAGCTGAGCGCGATCGCGTCGACACGGCGCAGGCCGAGCCACATGCGCGGCTCGAGCGCGAGGCGGTCGAGCGCGCGCTGGCCGTCCTCGCGGCGAAGGCGCGGCGCGATCCAGAGCACCGGCAGCGCGCGCCCGGCGCCGAAGGCGACGCCGGCGATCAGCCCGAAGGCCAGGCTTCCCGCGGCGAAGCTCATGCCCGCAAGCGCCCAGACCGCGAAGCTGAGCACGAACGTCGTGAAGCCGAGGCCGAGCAGGACGCCATAGAGCGCGCAGGCGAGCGGTAGCGGCATGATCCAGCGCCAGCGCTCCGGGACCTGGCGGCGAATCTGGGGAGCGATTCGCAGACCGCGCCAGTCGGCGGCGGCCGCGGCGAGCGCCAGAGCGGCGGCGACTGCGTCGCGCAGCCCGCCCGCCCCGCCTCCGAGCAGCGAGCCGACCAGCGCCAGGCCGCCGAACGTCACGGCGCCCCCGGCGAGCGCCCCGACGGTGAATGTGACCGTCGCGAGCGTCATCGTCGAGCGGCGCACGTCGCCGAGCGCCGTGCCGATCGTGTCGACCATCGAGAAGCCGCACGGCGACCAGGCGCCGGCGACGCCGGCAACGAGCGCTGCCAGCGCGATCGCTGCCAGGGCGCCGCTCAGCACGGCATCGAGGTCTCGAAGTAGGTCACGCAGAAGACGTGCCGGCCCGGGTAGCAGTAGCCGGGCAGCGCGGCGTCGCCGTTGATTCGCACGTTCGTGTCGCCGCAGCAGTCGCGAATCCGGCGCACCGTCCCGCCGCAGCAGCGGTACCACGACCCGTCGAGGCTCAGATCGACCCGGTAGTCGTGACCGGCCGTCTCGCAGACCTTCGTGCGCGGCGCCGGCGCCAGCGGGACGCCGTCGGCGTCGGTCAGCACGTTGCCCTGCGCGTCGACCGGCTGATCGCGCGAGTTCACGGGCCGGCCGAGATCGTCGACCGGGACGCCGTCGGAGGCGCGCAGCGGGTAGCCGTTTCGGTCGATTCGCGGCAGACCGGTCGGCGCCGGACAGTTGCCGGTCGTGTAGGTGTGGCCGCAGAAGTTGGTGTAGGCCTCGGCCTGCGCGTCGGCCGGCAGCAGCGCCGCGGTGACGGCCGGCGCGCCGGCGAGCGCGATGACCGCGCCGCCGAGCCGCTCGAGAAAGCCGCGACGGCTGCTCGAGCGCGCCACCTCGTCGCTCAGCGAGCGCTCGCGGCGCTCCTCAGACGGCAACTGCGTCCTTTGGCGCCTCGCGCCGAAGCGCCGTCGCGACGATGCTCTCGAGTTGGGCGAGGCTGTTGAAGGTCCCCTTCGAGAGCGCCACGCCGTCGGCGTCGAGCGCGACGGCGTAGGGGCTTCCGGGCACGACGGCGGCCGACCAGACCGCGGCGTCGGCGGCCTCATCGAAGACGCGCACGCTGAGCAGCGGATCGGCGGCGAGGTAGGCGACCGCCGGTTCAAGGCGCCTGCAGATCGGGCAGCCCTCGGAGCTGAACACGGCCAGGCCGAGCAGCGTTCCGGGCCGCAGCGCGACCGCGCCGGCCCAGGCCTGCGACTCGCCAACGCGCGGACCCTCGTCAGGGATCTCGAGCGCGCCCTGTCCTGCGACCGAGAGGCGCAGGACGCCGATTTCGCGGGCGAGCGCGAGGACCACCGCGCCCAGCACGGCGAGGCCCGCGAGGCTGGCGGTCAGGCCGACCGTCAGCCAGCGCGTGTAGCCGCCGTGTGCGACCGGGAGCCAGCCCGCCGCGACCGTCGCGGCCACGAACGCCAGGGCAGCCGATTCGATCGGCGTGGCGCGGCGCAGCCGGGTCGAGGCGCCGAAGCAGGCGCACGGGCGACCGCCCCGCCCGGCCGCGAGGGCCGCCGCGCCGGCGAGCGCGAAGGCGCCGAACAGTCCGCAGGCGACGGCAGCCGCCCAGCGCACGTCGGCGAGCAGCACGGCGCCGACCGCGAGCTCGACCGCGACGATCGCCCATAGCGCCGCCCGGCGCACCGCGTCGGGGCCGATCCCGTACGTCGCGAGCGCCTCCGCCGAGCGCTCGCGGTCGCGGAGCTTCGCAGCAGCCGCCGCCACCAGGACGATCGCGAGGAGCGACTGCGCGACGGTGCCCATCCGGCGCGAAACCTAGCACTCGTTTGCGGCGCCGTCGGGGGCTCAGCCGCCCGGGCTGACGCGGCAGGACTCGCGCTCGGCCTTGGCGGCCGCGCTCGGGAGTCCGGAGTCCTTGACGACCAGCAGGCAGATCTGAAGCTTTGCGGCCGCCACCTTTGCCGGGTTCTTCGAGCCGTAGAGGCCGCACAGCTGGTCGAGCACACGGGCCTCGGCGGCCGTCAGCGCGGTCGAGGTGTCGTTTGCGACCATCCTCCTGCAGGCGGCGATCTGGAGCGCGCGATCGGGCGGGGATGGCGTCGGCGTGCCGCTGCTCGGGAGCGCGGTGAAGCCGGTCGGACCGGTGGGAGCGGTGGGACCGCTGGGACCGGTGTTCGTCGCGGGCGGCCGGGGACGGTGCGTGTGGTGGCGGTGCCGCGGCGCGTGGGCGGTCTGAGTCGTGGTCGTCGTCGCGGAAGGCGTCGTCAGCGCCGCCGAGATCGTCGAAGACGTGGTCGTCACGGCGACCTTCGGGGTCGTCGAGGAGGACGGCACCCCGCCTCCGCCGCAACCGGCGGCGAGCGCGCCGCAGGCGATCACGGCGATGAGCGCCCTGAGCTTCATCCAGTCAGGAAGTCTCGCGCACGGCGGCGACGAGCCCTCCAAATGCGGCCGGGCGAGCCGTAGGCTCGCCCGGTTCCGCCCGGTCATGGATCACCACTGAATTACTACGTCCCAGGACTTTGTGTCTTGCCTGGGTGGCGTGACACTCCCGACCACCTGGGCTGGGCCCGCGGCTTGGCGCACGAGGCGCCTCGGTCGAGTGGGCGATCCGCCGGACCGCCAGAGTAACGCCTCAGCGATAGTAGACGTCGATCGGCATGCCGATCTGCACCCAGTCATAGATCGCCAGAGAGTCCGGGATCCAGACCCGCAGGCAGCCGTGGCTGGCCGGGTAGGACGGGACCTCGGCATAGCCGTGGATCGCGTCGCCGCCGTTGAAGTACGTCGAGTTGACCATCCCGTCGTTGTTGACGCCGGGCTGGCGGAGGTAAAAGCGGAAGTTGCCGGGCGCCGTCGGCGTCGAGGGCTTGCCGGAGCTGAACGCGTAGAGGTACTGGATTGCGCCGTTGGCGCCGATCAGCGCCATCACCTGGTGGGTGAGGTCGGCCTCGACGTGCTGGCCCTGCGAGGGGTAGCGGATCACGAAGCCGCCTGCGTGCGCGGCGAGCGCGGCGAAGACCGACGGATCGACGTCGAAGGAGCGCGGCAGGCCGGCCAGCTTGCGAAACGCCATGACCGCCCACTGCGTCTGCGCGTCATAGACACCGGGCGCGCCGACGACGTAGTGCGCGGCGCTCAGCTCGTGCTGGAGGATCCGCACCGAGTAGCTGCGCTCGTCCGGGAAGACCGTCGGAGCGACAACCCAGATCGCCACCGCAGGCGAGTGCAGCTTGCCGTGGATCGCGTGGACCGTGATGCGCCCGACACCCGAGATCTCGAGCTTCGTCCTGAAAACGCCGTTTCGGACCCGCACCGAGCGCGTGATCACACGCACGCCGTTTCGGAACACGTGCAGGGTGACGCGGCGGGGTCCGCCGCCGGAGAGCGAGCCGCCGACCTCCCAGGTCGCGCCGCTCACGACCGCCCCGACGCTGCCGTTGACGCCGCTCGCGCGGAGCGATAGCTGAGGCGTGAAGGCAGTCGCCGATGCGGCGAAGACTACGAGCGCCAACAGCGCGAATATGACTGCCAGGCGCCGCATCGGCACGCGAACCTAGCAGATGCGCAAGCGCGAATCTCCGCGCCGCCGAGGCGGCGCGGAGACCGCGTCGCATCAGCCCTCGATCGCGGCGGCTGTGCTGCCCGTCTCGATCGTCACGCGATGCGGCTTGCGCTGCTCGGGCCTCGGGATGTGAACCTCGAGGACGCCGTCTGTGAAGCTCGCCTTGATCTGCTCGGCGTCGATGCCGGCCGGCAGGGTCAGCGAACGCGAGAACGAGCCGCTCGCGCGCTCGATGCGCCGGTAACCGCCCGCCGTCTGCTCGCTCTCGCTGCGCCGCGTGCCGGACACGGTAAGAACGCCGTCGTCGAGTTCGATCTTGACGTCGTCGCCGCCGAGACCGGGAAGATCCGCGCGCAGCAGATACTCCTCGGCGGTCTCGACGACATCGATCGCCGGCACCCAGCGGCGGCGCACCTGCGCGACCGGTGGAGCGTCGAAGAAGTTGCCGAACAGAGTGCTCGGCTCCCATCTAACAAGTGTCATATGCCTACCTCCTGTGATTTCCTAATTTCCTAAAAATATAAAATCTAAGTCCGAACTTGTCAAGTCCCGCCGGAGCCGAGTTGATTGCGTTCTGGGCCGCAAATCGCTATATCTGCAGGGATGACTGGGGAATGGGAGGCCGCTGAGGTCGGCGGCTCGGTCATGCTGCGCGAGGGCGGCGTCTTCGACGCCCTCGAACGCGCGCGCGAACACCTGCGCTCGCTTCAGGACCCGGGCGGGTGGTGGAAGGGCGAGCTCGAGACGAACGTGACGATGGACGCCGAGGACATCATGCTGCGCGAGTTCCTGGGCATTCGTGAGGCTGCGGCGACCGAGCGCTCGGCGGTCTGGATCCGCTCCAAGCAGCGCGAGGACGGCTCCTGGGCGAACTTCTACGACGGTCCGGGCGAGCTGTCGACGACGATCGAGGCCTACGTGGCGCTGCGTCTGGCCGGCGACAGCCCCGACGCCGCGCACATGCGAACAGCCGCCGCGTTCGTGCGGTCAACCGGCGGGATCGAGCAGGCACGCGTGTTCACCCACATCTGGCTCGCGCTGTTCGGCGCCTGGCCGTGGAGCGCCGTTCCCGAGCTGCCGCCGGAGCTGATGCTCCTGCCGCCGAAGGCGCCCGTCAGCGTCTACGACTTCGCGTGCTGGGCGCGCCAGACGGTCGTTGCGCTGTCGATCGTCCTCGCCGAGCGCCCGACCCGCTCGTTCCCGTTCTCACTCGACGAGCTCCACGGCGCCAAGCCCTGGCAGCGCCCGCGCGGCAGCACGGCCACCTCGCGCGCGCTCGCCGCCGCCGACCGCGCCTTCGCCGTCTACCGCCGCGTCGCGCTCGGCCCGGTCCGCCGCGCGGCGCTGGCGCGCGCCGAGCGCTGGATCATCCGCCGCCAGGAGGCCGACGGGTCGTGGGGCGGGATCCAGCCGCCGTGGGTCTATTCGCTGATCGCGCTGAGCGTGCGCGGCTACCCGATCGAGCACCCGGTGATGGCGACCGGGCTCGAGGGGCTCGATCGCTTCACGATCGAGGACGGCGACAGCCGGCGCCTCGAGGCCTGCCAGTCGCCGATCTGGGACACGGCCCTGGCGATGGTCGCGCTGGCCGACGCCGGTGTCGAAGGCGACGATGAGGCGATGATTCGCGCCGCCGGCTGGCTGCTCGACGAGCAGGTGCAGCTGACCGGCGACTGGGCGGTGCGGCGACCCGGCCTGGCCCCGGGCGGCTGGTCGTTCGAGTTCGCCAACGACTACTACCCCGACGTCGACGACACCGCCGAGGTGGTGCTGGCGCTGCTGCGCGCCGAGCACCCCGACGGCGAGCGCCTGCGCCGCGCGCTGACGCGCGCCACCGAGTGGCTCGAGGGGATGCAGGACTCAGACGGCGGCTGGGGCGCGTTCGACGCCGCCAACACCAAGCGGATCATGCGCGAGATCCCGTTCTGCGACTTCGGCGAGGTGATCGACCCGCCGAGCGCCGACGTGACGGCGCACGCGGTCGAGATGCTCGCGGCGCTCGGCCGCGCCGACAGCGAGTCCGCGCGGCGTGGGATCGCCTGGCTGACCACCGAGCAGGAGGCCGACGGGTCGTGGTTCGGCCGCTGGGGCGTCAACCACGTCTACGGGACGGGCGCCGTTGTGCCCGCGCTGGTCGCAGCCGGCGTGCCGGTCGGCGACGAGCGGATCCGGCGCGCCGTTCGCTGGCTCGAGGACCATCAGAACACCGATGGCGGGTGGGGCGAGGACGCCCGCTCCTACGTCGATCCGGCCTGGATCGGCCGCGGGCCGAGCACCGCGTCGCAGACGGCGTGGGCGCTGCTGGCGCTGCACGCGGCGGGCGAGCGCTCGCTCGCGATGCGTCGCGGGGTGCGCTTCCTCGTAACATCCCAGCGGGAGGACGGCAGCTGGGACGAGCCGGAGTACACCGGGACCGGATTCCCGGGCCACTTCTACATCAACTACCACCTGTACCGGATCGTGTTCCCGACAATGGCCCTCGCGCGGTGCGCGTCGTGATCCGGCGCTCCCGCGAACAACCCCACGCGCGCGACGACCGCGGCCTTGTGGTGCTCGCGCCGATGGCGATCGAGGCGCGCGCGATTCGCGCCGGCGCGCCGTGGAGCCACGTCGAGAAGATCGGCATGGGACCGCGCCGCGCTCGCGCCGCAGCGTCGCTCGGCGGCGAGCGCCACGCGCTGATCGCCGGCATCTGCGGCGCTCTCGACGAGCGCCTCGAGCCCGGCGACGTGATCCTCGCGAGCGAGCTGCGCACGCCGGAGCGGACGCTGCCCTGCCCGGACCCGACGGTCCTCGCTGGCGTCCTGCGCCGCGGCGGGCTGCGCGTCCACATCGGCCCGATCCTCTCGAGCACCGGGCTGATCTTCGGCGAGCGCCGCCGCGAGCTCGCGCTGCAGGGCGCGCTCGCCGTCGACATGGAGTCGGCCTGGCTCGCCGACGAGGGCCGCGCGGCGCCGCTGACGACGCTGCGCGTCGTGCTCGACACGCCGCGCCACGAGTTCCACCGCCCGGCCCGCGCCGCCGTCGCGACGCGCCGCGCCTTCCGCGCCCTGCGCGAAGCGAGCTCGCTGCTCGAGGGCTGGGCCGGAGCGCTCGCCCAGCGCGAGGTCGTGCTCGCCGCGCCGCGCGCCTCGTGCGCCGGCGTGACGCGCGCGGTCGAGATCGTCGAGCGCGCGCTCGAGCAGCGCGGCGCTCCGGTCTACGTGCGCAAGCAAATCGTCCACAACGCCCACGTCGTCGGCGAGCTCGAGCGCCGCGGCGCGGTCTTCGTCGACGACGTCGACGAGGTGCCGCAGGGCGCAACGGTGATCTTCTCAGCCCACGGCGTCTCCCCCGCGGTCCGCCGCCACGCCTCCGATCGCGACCTCGACGTGATCGACGCGACCTGCCCGCTCGTCGCGAAGGTCCACGCCGAGGCGCGCCGCTTCGCCGCCGGCGACTACCAGATCGTGCTCGTCGGACATGAGGATCACGAGGAGGTCGAGGGCACCGTCGGCGAGGCGCCGGCCCACACCCAGGTCATCGCCAGCATCGAGGAAGCGCGCACGCTCGAGCTCGACGATCCCGACCGCGTCGCCGTGCTGACGCAGACGACGCTGGCCGTAGATGAGACAGCCGATATCGTTGACGTGTTGAGGGGCCGCTTCCCGTCCCTTGTCGTGCCCCCTTCAGAGGACATCTGCTACGCGACACAGAACCGCCAGGATGCAGTGCGAGCGATCGCCCAGGACGTCGAGCTGATTCTCGTGGTCGGCTCGGAGAACTCCTCGAACTCGCGTCGCCTCGTCGAGGTCGCCCAGCGCGCCGGCTGCCGGGCGATGCTGCTCGAGCGCGCCGAGGACCTCGAGCCGGAGGTGCTCGCGGGCGTCTCACGAGTCGGCGTGACGGCCGGCGCTTCGGCCCCGGAGTCGCTCGTCCAGCATGTCGTTCGCGCGATCGACGGACTCGGCGGAGCAGCGGTCCGCGAGGTGACCGTCGCCACGGAGGACATGCACTTCAACCTTCCCCCCCAGGTGCGCCCACAGCACGCCGCGCCGACACCCCAGCTTGGAGGCTGAGCATCAATGCCCGTTCCCGCCCGCCAGACCATGCGAATCGGCGCCTACATCGCGCGCCAGAAGCTGGCGCGCCGCGAGCGCTTCCCGCTGATCGTCGAGCTCGAGCCCCTCTACCAGTGCAACCTCGCCTGCGAGGGCTGCGGCAAGATCCAGCAGCCCGACCATCTGCTGCGCCAGCGCATGGCGGTCGAGGACGCGGTCGCAGCGATCGAGGAGAGCGGCGCGCCGATGGTCTCGATCGCCGGCGGCGAGCCGCTGATCCACCCCGAGATCGACAAGATGGCGGCGGAGCTGATCAAGCGGCGCAAGTACGTGTTCCTGTGCACGAACGCGCTGCTGATGGAGAAGAAGATGCATCTCTTCAAGCCGTCGCACTACTTCGCCTGGGCGGTCCACATCGACGGGCTGCGCGAGCGCCACGACGAGTCGGTCGCCCGCGCGGGCGTCTTCGACAGGGCGGTCGCGGCGATCAAGGAGGCCAAGCGCCAGGGCTTCCGCGTGACGACCAACACAACCTTCTTCACGCACGACTCGCCGGACACAGTGCGGCGCGTGCTCGACTTCCTCAACGACGAGCTCGAGGTCGACGCGATGATGATCTCGCCGGCCTACGCCTACGAGAAGGCGCCGGACCAGGAGCATTTCCTCGGCGTGACCCAGACGCGCAAGCTCTTCAGCGAGGCCTTCGCGGACGGTCGCCGGCGGCGCTGGCGGCTCAACCACAGCCCGCTGTTCCTCGACTTCCTCGAGGGCAAGGTCGACTACGACTGCACCGCCTGGGCGATCCCGAGCTACTCGCTGCTCGGCTGGCAGCGGCCCTGCTACCTGATGAGCGACGGCTACGTGAAGACGTACAAGGAGCTGATCGAGCAGACCGACTGGAGCAAGTACGGGCGCGGTCGCGACGAGCGCTGCGACAACTGCATGGCCCACTGCGGCTACGAGCCCTCTGCTGTGATCGCCACGAGCCACTCGCTGCGCCAGTCGTTGCGCGCCATTCGCGCCGCCTGAGCCGCGCCGCTCGCCCCGCACGCGCGTGG
>DATGHN010000148.1:0-5717 GCA_035308005.1 Solirubrobacteraceae bacterium | reverse complement strand
CGGCGGCGAGTCCTCGATCCAGTGGGCGCGAAGGCGCGCGAGGTTGTGCGCGGCGCGCTCGCCGTCGCCGCGGCGTGCCCAGGCGACAACGGTCCGATAGCCGGAGCGAAGGTCTCGCTCGAGCTGCGCCTCGGCCTCGGCCAGCGAGCGAGCGGTGCCCGAAACGGCGGCGGCGTGGAACTCGACCGGCGCGACGCCGGCGAGTGAGTGCAGGCGAATCCGCGCGCGCCTGGCCAGCACCGCCTCGATCTCCTCGGGTGCCACGTAGAGCCCGTGCGCCTCGCTGTCGTGGAAGGCGGCCGTCACATCGCCCCAGTGGTCGCGCAGCGTCGGCCCGATCTCCTCGCTTGCGGCGACGACCATCGAGGCCTCCTCGCCGACGAGCGAAAGGAGCGGGCGGAAGCGCTCGAGCGGCAGCAGCTCGGCGATATCCGGCCGCTCGTCGTCCAGCACCACGCCGCGATGCTCGAGCGCGAGCTCGGCGGCGGGCGCGACCTCGATCCGCTCGAGCGCCTCGAGCGAGCGCTGCGTGAACGTCGAAAAGGTCCGAAGGGATTCGATCTCGATGTCGAAGAGCTCGCAGCGGACGGCGCGATCGGCGGTCGCGGCGAAGAGGTCGAGCAGCCCGCCACGCATCGCGAACTGGCCGCGGTCCTCGACCTGGGACACGCGCTCGTAGCCCATTTCGACGAGCCGCTGGGCGCACTCGTCGAGGTCGAGCAGGTCACCGACGGCGAGCTCGAAGGAATGCGGGCGAAGCTCGGGGTCCGGAACCTTCTCGGAAAGCGCCTGGGCTGAGGCGACGAGCACCGCGGCGGGGTCCGAGCCGATCGCGTCGAGCGCGGCGATGCGCAGGCCGACGAGGTGTGGCGGAGGCGCGAGGTGGGACTCGTAGGTGACACCGCGCGAGGGGTAGAAGCCCACGCGGCGCGGCGCGAGCCAGCTCGCGAGATCCGCGGCGAGCTCGCCGGCCGCGCGGTCGTCGGGCGCGACGACAACCGCCGGCGCCTCGCCGGCATGCGCGAGCAGCGCTGCGATCAAAAACGGGCGAAGCGCCGAGGACGCGAACGCCTCGCCGCCATCGCGCGCGAGCGCGATCCCCTCCTCGCTCTGGGCGAGGTGGTCAAGCAGCGGTGCGAGCACGCTCACTCGCCCGCGATGACCGCGGCGACGGCGTCGCTCGCGCGGTCGACGAGGTCTGAGACCGCGGCCTGATCCTCGGCGAAGCGCCCGAGGACGTAGGCCGAGACGATGTCCGGGTCGGTTGAATCGGGCCGTCCGACGCCGATCCGCACGCGCATGAACTCACCCGAGCCGAGGTCGCGCTTGAGCGACTTCAGGCCGTTGTGACCCGCCAGGCCGCCGCCCAGGCGGGGCCGGATGTCGCCGAACGGAAGGTCGATCTCGTCGTGGACGACGAGGACGCGATCGAGCGGGATGCGGTAGGCGCCGCGCGCCGGGCCGACGCTCCGCCCGACGTCGTTCATGTAGGTCTGCGGCTCAAGCAGCGCGATTCGCGCGCCGCCGGCGCGGCCCTCGCGCAGACGGCCCTTGTAGCGCGAGCGCTCGCGGCCGAGATCCCAGCGGCGTGCGAGCTCCTCGGCGACCGCGAAGCCGACGTTGTGGCGGGTACCGGAGTACTCGCGGCCAGGGTTGCCGAGGCCGACGACGAGCCAGTCGATCGAGGGGCCGCGCGAGAGGCGCAGGGACTACTCGCTGTCGTCTGAGCCGGACTCGGCGGACGAATCCTCAGCCGAGCCCTCCGCCGCTGCGTCGCCCTCAGCCTCGCCGCCCTCGCCCTCACCGACGAGCTCGGTCTCCGTCTCGATCTCCTCCTCCTCCTCGAGGCGCAGTCGCGGCGGCGACAGGGTCGCGATGACGATCTCGTCAAGCTCGCCAAGCAGGGTCACATCGTCAGGAGCGACTAGCGCCGAGGCGAGCAGCGTGTCGCCGATCACCATCTCCGAGACGTCGTGGCTGATCGACTCGGGGATCGTCGTCGGCAGCGCCTCGACCTGGATCGTGTGCGAGACATGCTCGAGAACGCCGCCCTCCTTGACTCCCGGCGCGTCCTCGCCGCCGACCAGCTCGATCGCGACCGAAGCCTGAATCGCCTGGTCGAGGCGGACGCGGATCAGGTCGACGTGGATCGTGTCGCCGCGGACCGGGTGGCGCTGGGCCTCCTTGAGAACCGCGGGACTCGGCGAGCCGCCGTCGAGTGAAACCTCGAGCACGGCGCCCGACGCGGCAAGCGCGTTCCGAAGCGCGCGCGCCTCGACGGCGAAGCTGACCGCGTCGCCATGGCCGTAGAGGACCCCGGGAACGAGGCCGTCACGGCGCATCCGGCGAGCGGAGCGAGAACCGTCTGGAGTGCGGCTCAAGACGTCGAGCCGGGTCAGCGTGGAGCGGGCCATGCGGCAGCGATCGTAGCGAAACGCCCGCTCCCCCCGCCCTCAGCCGAGCTGATCGGTCGCCGCGTAGGACTGCTGGACGATCGCGTAGGCCGGCTTCGGCGTGCCGTCGAAGGAGATCAGCCCCTTCGTGAACACGGGCGGCGTCGGGTAGGGGTTGCCACCTGTCCAGCCCGGTCGTACGAGGAAGTCAGAGAGCGCCCAGTAGACCGCGCCGCTCAGCCACGGGGCGGCGCCGAAGGCAGCGAGCTGCTGGGCGACCCACTGGCTCTGGAACTCATAGGTGCCGCGCTCATCGATCGGACCCGAGCGGTTGGCCTCGGCGCCGAACTCGGTGACCATCAGCGCCTTGCTCGGGTAGCAGGCGCGTTGCGCGGCGAGGTACGAACCGAGCAGGCTCGGGTCGGCGATGTCGCCCTCGGGACCCGGGTACCAGCCGAAATAATCGTTGACGCCCAGCACCTGGAGCGGTCCGTAACCGGCCTGGCAGCCGATCGGCGGCTCGCCCTGGAACGCCAGGCCAACGGGGCGCGTCGGATCGAGCGAGTGAGCGAGCGCGACGGCCTTGGCGATGTAGCTCGCCTGGTCCGAGTTGACCAGCGGGTCGAGCTCGTTGGCGATCGACCAGATGACGATCGAGGGGTGATCGCCGTTGTCAAGGATGTTCTCGCGCAGCAACTCGAGCGCCTTCGGCGTGATCGCGGTGAGCTCGGAGTCGTGGACCTGGTAGACCGGGATCTCAGACCACAGCATCAGGCCGAGGCGGTCAGCGAGCTGCTCCTCGTACTGAGAGAGCGGGTACTGCGAGCGCACGATCGTCGCCCCCAGCGTCTTCGCCGCGGTCATCGCAGCCAGCTGTTGAGCCTGGCTGAGCGCCGATCCGGACGTGGGTGAGTCCTCGATCAACCCGACGCCGCGCAGGTGCACCGGGCGGAAGTTGAGGTAGAGCTGGCCGCCGACGATCGTGACGGCACGAATCCCGCTCTGTAGCTGATAGGTCGCTCCGCCGCTCGCGCGAAGCGTGACCGCGTACAGATGCGGGGAAGCCGGCGACCACAGCTGCGGGTGCGCGACGCGCAGCGTGCCGGTGAACGTCGCGGTCGAGCCCGGCGCGATCGAGTGCGTGCCAAGTGAGGCGGCGATCCCCGCGAAGCTGGTCGAGAGCGCGACGTGCCGCGCCTTCGCGCCGGCGTTGCTAAGCACGACGCGGTACAGCACGCGCGCGGAGCACGTCGCGCAGGCGAGCTCCGGCAGCACCGAGACGCTCGAGAAGTCGACAGTGCCAACGCGGCGCAGGTACACCTCGCGCAGCAGCCCGCCGTAGTTCCACCAGCCGCCGACGACGCCGCCGGGGCCCGTCTGGGTCAGCGGCGGCAGATCGGTCAGCGAGTGCGCGTCGCTGACGCGCAAAACAAGGCGGTTCACGCCCGAGCGCGAGAGGTCGCCGCCCGGCAACGCGACCTCAAACGGCAGGAACGCGCCGTCGTGGCTGGCGATCAGGTGCCCGTTGAGCCAGATCGTCGCGAAGTTCGAGACCGACTCGAAACGCACGACCCAGCCGTCGGCCGCTGAGCTCGACGGCAGTACGAAGTCCTTGCGGTACCAGCCGGTCGCCGGCGCGTAGCCGGCGGCGGTCTGAACGCCGGCATTCCAGGCGTTTGGCACGGTGATGGCGTGCCAGCCGGCACTCGAGCTGTCGTCCTGAAGCGGAGCACCGTTGTCGCGGCGAAAGAGCCAGGTCCCGGCGAGCAGATAGCGCCCGCCGGGGCCGTCCTCATACCAGCCTCCGGCCGTCGGCACCTCGCCTGCAGTGGCGAGAGTCGACGGGCGACCGCCGGCCGGCGCGGCGAGCGCAAACAGCACCGCCGCCGCGGCGATCGCCGCGGCGATCCCCCTGCGGCTGCGCGCCGCGCTCAGCAATCAGCCGTCGTCGGATGAAGCGGAAGGCTCACCCGAAGCAGGGTAAGCGTCAGTCCGGAGACGACGTTTCCCTTGCGCTGCACGGTCACGCACTGGACGACCGGCAACAGCCGGCGCGTGGACTTCCAGGCAACACGCGTCAGGCCGGTCGTGCTCGACAGCGAGTAGGCGGTCGCCGAGTTATAGGCAAGGATCAGCACCGCTCCCGGCCGCTTCAGCGTGCGTGCATCGGTGCGCACGTTGGCGCGGCAGTTCGCATCGCAGCCGTGCAGGTCGGACAGCATCACCGAGGTCTGGCCGCGAGCCTCGGCGGTCAAGAGCGCGAGGATCTGTGTGCGCTCGAGGTTCTCGAGCGTCAGCCAGCGCGCGAGCTCGAAGCTGATCGCCAGGAACAGCACGAGGCCGAACGCGATCCAAAGACGGCGACGGCGACGCGTCACCCGCGAACCTCGGCGACCCGCGCCGCGAGCGCGTCCTCGAAGCCGGCGAAGTCACCGCGCAGCAGCAGCTCGATCGGCCGCCCCTCCCCCGTCCCGGCCCGCACCCAGCGCGCGAGCATCGCCGCGCCGCCGCAGGCCTCGGCGGCCTCGCGCGTCAGCTCATCGAGGATCTCGACCTCGGGGCGATGGCCGACGTCGCCCGAGATCGCGCCGAGGGCGTCGAGATCGAAGATCACCAGCGCCTCCTCGTCGCTCAACCCGAGGCGGTCGACGAGGCCGCTCAGCGACACCGCTGGCCTTAGAACAGCTGGTTCTCTCCGCCGAAGACCTCGCTCACCGAGCCGTCCGTGAAGATGCGGCGGATCGAGTCGGTGAGGATGTCCGCGCACGGGAGCACGACGACGTTGGCGGGCGCTCCCGGCGGGGCGGGGATGGTGTCGGTCACGACGACGCGCTCGAACGGCCCGCCCGTGATGTTCTCGTAGGCCGGACCCGAGAAGACGCCGTGCGTCGCGGCCGCATAGACGTGCGCGGCGCCGTGCTCGATCAGCGTCTCCGCCGCGGCGCAGAGCGTGCCGGCGGTGTCGATGATGTCGTCGATGATGATCGCCGTCTTGCCCGAGACCTCGCCGATCACGTAGCCGATCTCGGCGACCTGCTGCGCGGGGCGCTCCTTGGTCATCACGGCCAGGTCGGCGCCGATCTTCTCGGCGAACTTCTGCGCCAGCTTCGCGCGGCCGACGTCGGGGGCGACGACGACGAGGTTCTCGAGGTGAAGGTCGTTGAAGTGCTGGGCGAGGATGAAGCGCGCCGTCATGTGGTCGAGCGGCTTCGAGAAGAAGCCCTGGACCTGGCCGGCGTGGAGGTCCATCGTCAGGACGCGGTCGGCGCCCGCCGACTCGAGCATCCGCGCCACCAGGCGCGCCGAGATCGGCTCGCGCGGCGC
>DATGHN010000147.1:0-3301 GCA_035308005.1 Solirubrobacteraceae bacterium | reverse complement strand
CCCGCGATCTTCGTCACCACCTACGCGGCCTCAGCGCACGCCACCGGGCCGCTGCACGTGCTCAACATCATGAGCCTCGGCACGCCGAACTCGGCGATCCTCTCCGCAATCATCTTCAACGCGATCGTGATTCCGCTGCTGATCCCCCTGTCGCTGCGCGGCGTGCGCTACCGGCCGATCGGCGCAAGCGCGCTGCTGCGGCGCAACCTCCTGATCTACGGCCTCGGCGGGATCATCGCCCCGTTCATCGGCATCAAGCTCATCGACCTCGTTGTCCACAATCTCCTCGGAGCCTAGAAGGCGGGCGGGGATGATCGCCCCTGAGCGTCGAGGGTCACACCGCGTCTTCCTCGGCATGGCCGCGGGCGTCGGCAAGACCTACCGAATGCTCCAGGAGGGACGCGCCGAGGCCGACGCCGGACGCGACGTCGTGATCGGCTACCTCGAGGCGCACGGCCGAGCCGAGACCGAGGAGCTCGCCCGGGGCATGGAGACCGTGCCGCGGCGCCACTTCAACTACCGCGGTGCCCCGCTGGAGGAGATGGACCTCGACGCGATTCTCAGGCGCGCACCGGAGCTCTGCCTGATCGATGAGCTCGCCCACACCAACGCCGCCGGCGTCGAGCACGAGAAGCGCTGGCAGGACGTCGAGACGGTCCTCGACTCAGGCGTCGATGTCTTCTCGACGGTCAACGTCCAGCACCTCGAGAGCCTCAACGACCAGGTCGCCGAGCTGACGACGACACGCGTGCGCGAGACGATCCCCGACTCCGTTCTCGGCGAGGCCGACGAGGTCGTGCTGATCGACATCACCCCCCAGGCGCTGATCGAGCGCCTGCGCGCCGGGAAGATCTACCGCGCCGACCGCATCGAGGCGGCGCTCAACAACTTCTTCAAGATCGAGAACCTCGCCGCGCTTCGCGAGGTCTCGCTTCGCCAGGTCGCCGAGGAGGTAGAGGCCAAGCGGCTCGTCCAGGGCGATCGCCCGGTGCGCGAGGACCGCCTCGTCCACGTCGCGGCGCCGCAGGCGGTCGGCGAGCGGCTGCTCGCGCTGATCACCCTCTCCCCTCAGTCGCAACGCGTCGTGCGTCGCGCGTGGCGATCCGCGCAGCGCCTCGGCGCCGAGCTCGACCTGCTGTGGATCGTCAAGCCGGGACGACTTGCCCAGGAGGAGCTCTCACCCGAGCTTGCCGCCGTGCGCAGGCTTGCTTCGGTGCTCGGAGCGCACGTGCTCGTCGAGGAGGGCGACCAGATGATCGACGTGATCACGCGCGTCGCGCGGGAGCGCGGATCGACCTACATCCTGATGGGCACGCCGCCGCCGCGAAACGCCTGGCAGCGGCTGACCAAGACCCACCTCATCTTCCAGATTCTCAACGCACTCCCCGGTGTCGACCTTCGGATCGTCGCCGACCGCACTCAACGCAGCGAGGAGGACGCCCCATGACGGCACTGGCAGTGATCCTCGCGGTGATCCTCATCGCGGCTCTCGCGCTGCTCGCGGTGCGCGAGCGCGGGCACCGCGGCGTGCGTCTGACGACGCCGTCGGCGGCGCGGATCGCGTTCCCGTTCACCTCGCACATCGTCTCTCAGCGTGGCCTCGATGCGGCGCTGCGCCTCGCGCGCTTTGAAGGCGCGACGCTCGTACCGGTGTTCCTTGCCCAGGTTCCGATGCATTTGCCGCTCGACACGCCCGTCGCACTTCAGTGCGACGGCGCGCTGCCGCTGCTCGAGGCGATCGAGCAGCGCGCCGTGCGCTCCGGCGTCGCCGTCGATGCGCGCATCGAACGCGGCCGTAGCTACCGCCACGCGCTGCGCGAGATGCTCGAGCACGAGACATTCGACACCGTCGTCGTCACCGCCGACGACGAGGGGGCCGCGGGTCTCTCCCCCGACGACGTCAGCTGGCTGCTTGAGAACGTTCCTGGCGAAATCATCGTGATCCGCCCGGGAAGCGCCGATTTGCAGGTGCTTCCTGCTCAGGAACGCGGTTCGCGCCAGATCCTGCGCCAGCCGCGCCCGTCGCGAGCGACCAGTAGGCGTCGAGCAGACCAGCGACCTCATTCTCGTTTCCCGGCGTCAGATGGGCGCAGCGGCTCGGCGTGATCGCAGTTCGCGCGCGGCGAGCGCTCCAAATACAACCCCTCGCAATCTGCGCCAAAGGCCCCGCCCGTCCGCGTACCACCGTGGCGAACGGGTATCGCGTCCGGCATCGGTTCCCAGCCAGCGCCGTGGGCTGGGAACCGACAGGCGGGGGGAACCGTCGGTGGAGCCGCGGCAGTGCCGTCCTGCCGCGACGTCCTCTTGCGACATGGACGTGGCCCCGCACGAACGTCAGCGCCGGCCGGATCTAACCCCGGATCCGGTCGGCGCGCTCCGTGCCGCCCGCGCCCCGGCCTTCACGCCGCGAAGCGGTAGCCAATCCCGGCGTCGGTGCGAATGAAGCGCGGGCCGGCCGCGCCGCCTTGGAGCTTGCGCCGCAGGTTGGCGATGTGAGTCCGAAGCAGCGGCGTCGCGTCCGCGTACTCGGCGCCCCACACCTCGGTCAGCAGCTTTCGATGCGTCATCAACAGCCCGCGGTTGAGCGCCAGCGCCCGCAGCAGAGAAAACTCAAGCGGCGTCAGGTGAACCTCCTCGCCATCGAGCGTCACGCTGTGGGCGGCAAGGTCTATGACGAGGCCCTCGGCCTCGATGCGGGGTTCGTTTGCAGCTCGGCCGGCGCGGCGCAGAACCGCCTGGACGCGCGCGACGAGCTCCCCGGGCGCGAACGGCTTCGTGACGTAGTCGTCGGCGCCACCCTGGAGGGCCTCGATCTTCGCCTGCTCGTCGGCGACGGCGGAGAGGACGATGATCGGCATCTCACTCCAGCTGCGTAGCTCGCGACAGACGTCGATGCCCGGACGGTCGGGCAGCATCAGGTCGACGATCGCGACGTGCGGCGAGGTCACGGCGGCGCGGTCGAGCGCCTCCTCGGCGCTCGCGCCGGTCACCACCTCATAGCCCGCGCCGCGCAGGATCAGCCGCAGTGCGCGCAGGATCTGCGGGTCGTCGTCGCAGACGAGGACGCGCTCGCCGGCCATCAGGCCGCGGCTTTCGCGCGCTGGAGCGGGAATTCGATGACGAAGCTCGTGGTCTGCCCGGGCAGCGACTCGACCGTGATGCGCCCGCCGTTGACTTCGATGAATCCCTTGGCGATCGCCAGCCCGAGACCCGACCCCTGGTGTCCGTCGCCGGCGCCGCGGTAGAAGGGCATGAAGATCCGCTCGAGCTCGCCCGCGGCGATCCCTGGACCCTGGTCGAC
>DATGHN010000146.1:0-16510 GCA_035308005.1 Solirubrobacteraceae bacterium | reverse complement strand
GCCGCGGCGGAGCCGTCGAAGCCGATCGCCTGCTCGAGCGCGAACGCCGCGTCGAGCATCGCCGCCTCGCAAAACGGCGCGGCCGCGAACTGGAAGCCGACGGGAAGCTGACGATCGCCGTCCGGCGAGGCGGCAAGGCCGCTTGGAATCGAGATCGCAGGGATCCCGGCGAGCGACATCGGCACCGTGCAGAAGTCGTTGAGGTACATCGCGAGCGGATCGGCGGTCTTTGCGCCGAGCGGGAAGGCGACGCCTGGCGCCGTCGGCGTGACGATGAAGTCGAAATGCTCGAAGGCGGCCGAGAAGTCCTTCGAGATCTTCGTGCGCACCCGCTGCGCACGACCGTAGAAGGCGTCGTAATAGCCGCTCGAGAGCGCGTAGGTGCCGAGCATGATGCGCCGCTTGACTTCGTCGCCAAAGCCGTCGTGACGGGTTCGGGTGTACATCGACAGGAGGTCGTCGGCGCCGCTCGCCCGGTAGCCGTAGCGGACGCCGTCAAAGCGCGCGAGGTTCGAGGAGGCCTCGGCGGGCGCCAGCACGTAATAGGCGGCGAGGGCGTGGCCCGCGTGCGGCAGCGCGCACGGCTCGACGCTCGCGCCAAGCTCGCGCGCGATATCAAGGGCCGCTTCGAAGGAGGCGAGGACGCCCGGCTCGATCCCCTCCCCCGTCAGCTCGACGGGCACGCCGAGGCGCACGCCACGCAGGTCACGTCGCGCCGGCAGCTCGACGGAGCCCGGGTAGTCGAGCGACGTCGAGTCGAGCGGGTCGCGCGCGCCGGTCATCACACTGAACAGCAGGGCCGCGTCGGTCACGTCTCTGGTCAGCGGCCCCGCCTGGTCAAGCGATGAGGCGAACGCGATCATCCCGTAGCGCGAGACCGCACCGTAGGTTGGCTTGAGCCCGACGATCCCGCACAGTGCCGCCGGCTGGCGGATCGACCCGCCGGTGTCGGTCCCGATCGCCCACGGAGCGAGACGCGCCGCGACCGCGGCGGCGCTGCCGCCTGAGGAACCGCCCGGGACGCGCGAGTCATCCCAGGGGTTCCGGGTCGGCCCGAAGGCCGAGTTCTCAGTCGATGAGCCCATCGCAAATTCGTCCTGGTTGGTCTTTCCGAGCAGCGGCCCGCCGGCGGCGGCGATCCGCTCGACGACCGTTGCCGAGTAGGGCGGGCGGTAGCCGGCGAGGATCCGCGATCCGGACTGGCTGGGCACGCCCTCGGTGCAGAAGAGATCCTTGACGGCGACAGGCACGCCGCCGAGCGCCCCGCCGGCGCGGTTGGCCCCCACGTCCTCGGCGACCCAGACGAACGCGTTGAGCGGATCAGCGGCGGCTCGTGAGCGGTAGGCCTCAAAGACCGCGCCCGCCTCGAGTTCTCCGGTAGTAACGGCAGCGGCGGCCGAAGCGGCGCTCAGCGCGACGATGTCCGAGTCGGCGCTCATGCCTGCGGGCTCGGGACGGCGAACCCGTCGTCTGCGACCTCGGGCGCGCTCTCGAGCGCGCGCTCGCGCGGCAGGCAAGGCCGCGGCACGTCGGGGCGAAGCGCGTTCTCGACCGAGACGACATGCGATGTCGGCTCGACGCCGTCGAGGTCGAGTTCGCCGATCGTCGCTATGTGACGCAGGACGCCGGCGAGCTCGCCGGCCATCCGCTCGACCTCCTCCTCGCTCAGCTCGAGGCGCGCGAGGCGCGCGACGTGGCGGACTTCGCCGGAGTCGATCGACACTAGACCGGCACGCCCCAGAAGGGACGCTCGTCGCGAACCGACCAGCAACTTGACAACAGAACGATCACCGCGCCGCCAAGTCCGATCCACAGCCCGAAACAGCGCTCGAGCGACCCTGCCGGCGGCGAGGCGGCCGCAACGACGATCAGCACAGTTGCGAGCAGCGCGACGACGGAGGTCAAAACGGCTGCCGCGAGCGGGGCGCTCGGCGAGCGCTGGGTGACGGTCAGCCAGCCCAGGGCAAGTGCGCCCGCGGCGGCCAGCGCAGCGACGACCGCCGCGGCCGTGACCGCGTTCCAGGCGTCCTGGCGCCCGCTGGCGAACTCGAACCACGGCTCGAACAACGCCACGGCGAGGAGCACGCCGCCGAGCAGCGCGGACACCTCGGCCGGCCGCATTCTGCGCGCGTCGATCTGCACGCCGCGAAGCCTACCCGTGGGTCTCGGCGCTGGGCTCAAGGCGCGTCGCCGAGCGCCGCGACGGCCGAACCAGCGCGATCGCAGCCAGCACGCCGACGGCAACCCACCCGGCGCCGACGAGGAACGCCACGTGGTATCCCGCCGTCAGGGCGGCCGGCAACGCATCCCCGCCGGCGAGCAGCGAGCGCGTGTGATCGGTCGCGACCGTGCCGAGCACGGCGACGCCTGCCGCGCCAGCGACCTGCTGTGAGACGTTGACGATTCCCGACGCGAGACCGGCGTCGGCGGCGGGGACGTCCGAGAGCGCCAGCGTGAGCAGCGGTACCGAGCCGGTCCCCATACCGGCCCCCATCAGCGAGAGCGCCACCAGCACGAGTGGGAAGTAGCTCGCGTGCACGCCGGCCTGAGCCAGCAGCAACAGCCCGGCGATCGTCGCGAGCATCGCCGGCAAGAGCACCCGCCAGGGGCCGAAGCGCCGGACGAGGTTGGCCGTCACCCCCGAGGAGAAGAAGGCGATGATGAGCGTCATCGGCATGAACGCGAGCCCGGTCTGCAGGGCGCTGTAGCGCAAAACATGCTCGAGGTAGAGGGTGCCGATGAAGAAGCATCCGAACATCCCGACGAAGAGAAAACTGCGTACGACGCTCGAGCTCGCGAGGCCCCGAACGCGGAAGATGCGAAGCGGCATGATCGGCTTGGCGATGCGCGACTCGAGCGCGACGAACGCCGCCAGAAGTACGACCGCGCCGGCTAGGACGCCGAGCGTCCGCGCCGATCCCCAGCCGTAGTCGCTCGATTTGACGACGGCGTAGATCGCGGCGAGCAGTCCCGCCGTGACCAGCACCGAGCCGGCGATATCGACCCCCTCGCGCACGCCGAGCCCCTTGTTCTCGGGCACAAGCAGCACGCCGAGCGCCAGCGCAGCGACGCCGACCGGCAGGTTGATGAAGAAGATCCAGTGCCAGTTCAGTACCTCGGTGATGACACCTCCCGCCAGCAGGCCGACCGAGCCGCCGCCGACGGCAACGAAGATGTAGGCGCTCATCGCCCGCGCCCGCTCGTGCGGGTCGCGGAACTCCGTCGCGATGATGGCGAGGATCACCGACGTCGAGAGAGCGCCGGTCGCGCCCTGGACGAAGCGCGCGATGATCAAAAGCGTCGGGTCGTTGGCGAGGCCACAGACCGCCGAGGAGGCGGTGAACCCAGCGAGGCCTATCAGGAAGACCTTCTTGCGCCCGACGAGGTCGCCGAGGCGGCCGGCCATCAGCAGGAACCCGGCAAAGGCGACCAGGTAGGCGTCGATCACCCACGCCAGGCCGGCCTGGGTGAAGTGGAGGTCGTGCTGGATCTTCGGCAGCGCGACGTTGACGACCGTCGCATCGAGTGTGTTCATCAGCATCGCCAGGCAGACGACGACCAGCGCGTACCAACGTCGGCGGTCGACGCCGCCGTGAACAGTCCCGTCCGACATGCTCAGAGCTCCGCGCCCTCGGCGGCGGCGCGGGCGGCGATCACGGTGTTGCGAAGCAGGCACGCGATCGTCATCGGGCCGACGCCACCCGGCACTGGGGTTATCGCCGCCGCCCGCTCGTTGGCCGCCTCGAAGTCGACGTCGCCGACGAGCCCGCTCTCGAGGCGGTTGACACCGACGTCGATGACGACCGCGCCCTCCTTGACCCAGTCGCCCGCGACCATCCGCGGCCGCCCGACAGCGGCGATCAGGACGTCCGCGCGCGCGCAGACCTCACCGAGGTCGCGCGTGCGCGAGTGGCAGGTCGTCACGGTCGCGTTTGCAGCGAGCAGGAGTTGACCCATCGGCTTGCCGAACAGGTTCGAGCGGCCGATCACGACGCATTCCGCGCCCTCGAGCGCGACGCCCTCGCTCTCGAGCAGCAGCATCACGCCGCTCGGCGTGCATGGGCGAAGTCCGGGTCGGCCGAGTGCCAGCAGGCCGGCCGACTGAGTCGTCAGCCCGTCGACGTCCTTGCCGACGTCCACGAGCCCCGTCAGCTTGACGCCGTCGAGGTGGTCGGGCAGCGGCAGCTGGACGATGATCCCGCTGACAGCCTCATCAGCGTTGAGTCGCTGGATCTCGCCGACGACCTCCTCCTCGCTCGCGTCGGCGGCGAGCGTCACGCCGAAGGAGCGCATCCCGATCTCCTCGCACTGGCGCTGCTTCGAGCCCACGTACACGGCGCTCGCCGGATCGTCGCCGACGAGCACGGTCGCAAGGCCCGGCGGGCGCCCGTGGCGCGCCACGAATTCCGCAACCTCCTCTGCAAGCTTGGCCCTCAGCGAAGCGGCGACGGCCTTGCCGTCGATCAGCCTCGCGCTCACCGGCGCGTCACCGGCGCGACGTCGGCAAGCAGCCGACGCTCTGAGCGGTCGGAGGCGAAGCGGATGACGACGATCCCGTCGCGCTCGACGCCGATCACAACTCCCTCCCCGAACGCCGCATGGGTCACATCATCGCCGATCCGGTATTCGACCTGCCGGGGCCGCCCGCCGCCGCCGTCCGCTGCGGCCGCCCAGACACCAGCCGCGCCGCCTCCGGCGCCGCGCGAGGCGGTGATCCGCCCGACCCCGGAGCTCAGCGGATCGTCACTTGAGTCGGTCAAATCGGAGGGGATCTCGTCCAGGAAGCGGCTGCGCAGGCCGAAGTGCTCGGCCCCGAACAGCGAGCGCCGGCGCGCGTAGGTGAGCGTCAGGTCGCGCATCGCACGGGTGATGCCGACGTAGCAGAGCCGGCGCTCCTCCTCGAGCGACCCCTCGTCCAGCGAGCGCGAGTGCGGGAAGACACCCTCCTCGCAGCCGATGATGAAGACGATCGGATACTCAAGCCCCTTGGCGTTGTGGAGCGTCATCAGCGTCACCTGACCGCGGTCGTCGCGGCGCGTGTCGGCGTCGCTGACCAGCGCGATCTGGGCGAGGAAGCTGTCCAGGCCCGGCTCCTCGGCGCTTGAGTCGAACTCCTTGGCGACCCCGACCAGTTCCTCGAGATTCTCGATCCGCCCCTGCGCCTCGAAGGTACGCTCGGCTTCGAGCGCATCGACGTAGCCCGAGCGCGACAGCAGCGCCTCGAGCAGATCGGCGACTGGCGCGTCCGAGCGCGCGATCGCGCGCAGCTCCTCCATCGTCGCCATGAAGCGCCCGAGTGCGCTGATCGCCGCCCGTGCGAGTCCCGGGACCCGCTCGGCGTTCGCGGCAACGTCCCAGACCGATTCGTCGATCGTCGAGGCGTGCGCGATCACGCGCGACAGCGAGGTCTGGCCGATCCCGCGCCGCGGGCTATTGGCGATCCGCGTGAAGCTGATCTGATCGGCGGGGTTTGCGATCAGCGTCAGATAGGCGATCGCATCCTTGATTTCGGCGCGCTCGTAGAACTTCGTGCCCCCGATCACCTGGTATGGGACCTCGGCGCGCACGAGTGCGTCCTCGAGCACCCGCGACTGCGCGTTGGTCCGGTAGAAGACGGCGACCTCCGAGCGCGACACGCCCTCGTCGAGGAGCGCCTCGATCGCGCCAAGCACGTGCCGCGCCTCGGCGTGCTCGTCGGCCAGCATGCGCACCTTGATCGGGTCGCCCTCCCCGACCTCCGTCCACAGCTGCTTGGCGACCTGGTCGCGGTTGTTCGAGATGACGGCGTTGGCTGCCGAAAGGATCGTCTGGGTCGAGCGGTAGTTCTGCTCGAGCTTGACGACGTGGGCATCGGGAAAGTCCTGCGTGAAGTCGAGGATGTTGCGGATGTCGGCGCCGCGGAAGCCGTAGATCGACTGCGCGTCGTCGCCGACCACGGCGAGGTTGCGCCGCTCGTCGCACAAAAGCGTGAGCCAGCGGTACTGGGCGTGGTTTGTGTCCTGGTACTCATCGACGAGGAGGTGCTGGAAAGCCTGCTGGTAGCGCTCGCGGACCTCGGGGAAGAGCTCAATCAGGTTGACGGCCCGAACGAGCAGATCGTCGAAGTCCATCGCGTTGAAGCGCACGAGTTCGCGTTCGTAGCGCTCGTAGGCGTCGGCGACGGTCTGCTCGAAGTAGGAGCCGACCATCGAGCGGTACTCGGCGGCATCGCGCAGGCGGTTCTTGGCGTCGGAGATCTGGTTGTGGACGGCGGCCGCCGGGAAGCGCTTGGGGTCGGCGCCGACGAACTCCAGCGACTGCTTGACCAGTCGTCGCGCATCCGCCTGGTCATAGATCGTGAACTGGCGCGTGTAGCCAAGACGGTCGGCGTTGGCGCGCAGCATCCGCGTGCAGGCCGAATGGAACGTCAGCACCCACATGCCACGAGTGCTCCGCCCGAGCAGGAGCTCAACGCGGTCGCGCATCTCCTGTGCGGCCTTGTTGGTGAAGGTGATGGCGAGCAGTTCGTCGGCGCGCGCCTGGCGGCTGTGGACGAGGTAGGCGATGCGGTGGGTGAGCACGCGCGTCTTGCCCGAGCCCGCGCCGGCGAGGATCAGCAGCGGCCCCTCGTCGTGCACGACGGCCTCCCGCTGGGCCGAATTGAGGCCCTCGAGGAGCGCGCCGATGCGCTGCTCGGCAACCTCATCTGTCATCAGACGGAGGATAGAGGCGCGACCGGGCACCCAGGCGAAGGCCCACGTAGGTGGTATACCTCGGCGCGCCCATGCCGATGCTCAGCACGTGGCGCAGCCGTCTCCTGGCGCGGTTCACCGGCTCGCGACCGGGGTCGGCGGATCGCGACGTTCAGGCCTTCGAGGTCCTGCAGCGTGCCGAGCAGATCGAGGCGGCGCGCCGGCGGCTCGTTAGCCGGGGGCTGATCGCCGCCGACGAGCAGCCCAATCCGATCCAGAGCCCCGATCCGGCCCTGCGTCCCACCCCGCTCAAGAGCTGGGACGTCGAGCTCGCAATCGAGGCGATCGGCTCCTCGCTCGGCCACGACGATGCGATCCTCGACATGGGGAGCATCGCCTGCGCCATGTTGCCGGCGCTTTCCATGCTCGGGTACCGGCGCCTCCACGGCGTCGACTTGGATCCGCGCATTGTGCAGATGCCCCTCCACGACGTCATCGACTACTCGGTCCAGGACATGTACGCGACCAGCTTCGATGACGCGACCTTCGCCGCGGTCACCGCGATCAGCACACTCGAGCACGGCATCGACGTCGATCGCCTCTGGCGGGAGGTCGCACGGCTGCTGCGCCCCGGTGGCCTGTTCCTGTTCTCAACCGACTACTGGCCGCAGAAGATCGACACCTCGGCCACGCCGCTCTTCGACCTGCCGTGGACGATCTTCGATACCGACGAGATCATCGACCTCATCGATCGCGCCGCAGGCCACGGCCTGCACCCCGTCGGCGGGCTCGAGCGGGCAACGCTGGCCGCGGTCGAGAAGCCGATCCACTTCGCGGATCGCGACTACACATTCCTCTTCGGCGCGCTGGCCCGCGCCGCGTAGGGGCCGACCCCGCATGAGGATCACCGACGAGGTCCGCGCGCATTGCGCGCAGGTGGCGGGCTCGGCGCGGTCCGTCGCGATCGACCTAGCGGCGCTCGAGCGCCTGCACGGCGCGCCGCAGGCGAGCGCGCCAGCGGCGATCGACGGCGAGCAAGAGGACGTGGCACGTCACCTGCTGACCCTCGACACGATCAACTTCGGTTCGGGCTGGTTTCCCACGCTCCGAAAGCGGCCGGCGACCTCCGGCTACAACAGCCTTGCAGCCTCATTGCGCGAGCATTTCGCCGCCAACGGTCCATGGAGTAACGCCCAGCTGCGCTCGCTCGACGCCCGCACCGTCGCCGCGGCGCTCGGCCAGGATGCCGACCACGAGCTGATGGCGCTCTACGCTCAGGCACTGCGCTCGCTCGGTCGCTGGCTCGGCGAGCGCGGCGTCCTCGCGGCGATCGCCTCCGCCTGCGGCTCCGCAGAGCGCTTCGCGGCGGCCCTCGCGGAAGGCATGGCGCTGTACGCCGACCGCGGCTTCTACAAGCGCGCGCAGATCGCGCCCGCCAACCTGGCGCTCGCGGGCGTCGCCGAGTGGGGCGATCTCGACCGGCTCACGATCTTCGCTGACAACCTCGTCCCGCATGTCCTGCGCTGCGAGGGCGTGCTCATCTACGACCCGCGCCTCGCCGCCCATATCGACTCCGGAGGGCTGCTGCGCTCCGGGCCACAGGAGCAGGAGATCCGCGCGTGCGCGGTGCATGCCTGCGAGTTGCTGTCCGAGCGGCTGAGCGTGGCGCCGCGCGTGCTTGACAACTGGCTCTGGAACCGCGGCCAGGAGCCCGAATACAAGGCGCGCCCGCGCCACCGCTGTCGCTGCGTGTACTACTGATCCCGATCCGGAGGCGCGCACATGCACGCTTCGGATGACACCTTCGTCCTGTACCCAACAAATGAAGGACCGCTCCGTCGAAGACATCCTCGCTGCCGTCCGCCAGATCCCGCCGGGCTTCGTGCGGACCTACGGCGATCTCTGCCCCGGCGCGCCTCGCTTCACCGGCACGGCGCTCCGCGGGATCGGCGACCGCGTCCCCTGGTGGAGGGTCGTCCACGCTGACGGGACCCTCGCCGTGGGCGAGGAGCAGCGACGGCGCCTCGAAGCGGAGGGGGTACCGTTTCTGAACGCGGACCCGCCCCGGCTCGACATGCGCACCGCGCGACTTCCGGACGGTCTGCCCTGACGCGGGCTGCAGCGGCACAGCTGACGCCGATAGAACTAGCTACCTGCCCTGTTCGCCGAAGGGTTCCGGGCAGCGCCGGGGCCGATTAGCCTCCGGCAGGGTTGCGTCCCTGCACGGGGCGCAACTGGTGCACGTTCTCTGGATCGCGAGCCGGGGGGGTTCCGCCCAGCTCGACGACCATGCGCTCGAGGTCGGCGACGCGTTCCGACAGGCCGCGAATCGCATCGGCGATCGGGTCCGGGAGGTGTATCCAGTCGGTGTCCGGGCCCTCGACGCGGAGGCCGTCGATGCGAACTGGGTGGCCTGGCACGCCGACAACGGTCGAGTTCGGCGGGACATCGCGGACGACGACGCTGTTGGCGCCGATCTTCGCTCCGTGTCCGATCTCGATCGGGCCGAGCAGCTTCGCGCCCGATCCGATCGTGACGTTGTCCTGCACCGTCGGGTGGCGCTTGCCCGTTTCGAAGCCCGCTCCTCCGAGCGTCACGCCCTGGTAAAGCGTCACGTCTTCGCCGATGATCGCGGTCTCACCGATCACCACGCCCGAGCCGTGGTCGATGAACAGGCCCTCGCCGACCTGCGCGGCGTGGTGGATCTCGATCCCCGTCAGTGCCCGCGCCGCATAGGCGATGGCGCGCGGCAGAAGCGGCACGCCGGCGCGATGAAGCGCATGGGCGATGCGGTGCGCGAGGATCGCCTGCACGCCCGGCCACGCGGCGAGCATGCCCAGGGCCCCGACACCGGCCGCCGAGGGATCGCGTTCACGCGCTGCGGCGATGTCGCGGCGAGCCTCGTGCAGGAGGCGGACGAGCGAGGTGCGACTCTCCATAGGAGAAGCGTAGCGCCGGGCTCGGCTCGCTCTTAAGGGGCGAAGAAGGGGACTGACATGTAGCGCTCGCCCGAGTCCGGAAGGATCACGACGATCCGCTTGCCGGCGAACTCCTCGCGCTCTGCGACCTGCAGGGCGCCCGCGAGCGCCGCGCCACAGGAGATTCCCGCGAGGATCCCCTCCTCGCGCGCCGCTCGCCGGGCGACCTCGATCGCCTCCTCGTCGCTCACCGCTATCACCTCGTCGAGCAGTTCGCGGTTGAGCACAGCCGGAATGAAGCCGGCACCGATCCCCTGGATGCGGTGCGGCCCGGCTCGGCGGCCGCTCAGCACGGCCGACGCAGCCGGTTCGACCGCGACGATCCGGCAGGTCGGGTTGCGCTGGCGCAGCACCTCACCGGCACCGGTGATCGTGCCGCCAGTTCCAACGCCGGCGACGAAGGCGTCGACGCGCCCGTCGAGCGCGTCGACGATCTCGGGACCGGTAGTACGCCGATGGACCTCGGGGTTGGCCGGATTCGAGAACTGATCGGGCAGGAAAACGTCGGCGTCACGCGCGAGAGCGCGAGCCGCCTCGACCGCCTCGCTCATCCCGCCCATCGACTCGACCAGCTCAACGCGCGCGCCGTACTGGCGAAGCAGCGAAGAGCGCTCGCGGCTCATCCCCTGAGGCAGCGTGAGGATCAGCTGATAACCCTTGGCGGCGCAGACGAGCGCGAGCGCTATGCCGGTGTTCCCGCTCGTCGCCTCGACGACGGTCGTGCGCCCGGGCTCGATCTCTCCAGCTGCCTCGGCGGTCTCGATCATCGCCAAGCCGATGCGGTCCTTGACGCTGCCGCCGGGGTTGGCGGCCTCGAGCTTTCCGTAGAGCTCGACATCCGGAGCCAGGCGACTGAGCCTGACCAGTGGCGTCCCGCCGATGCACTGGGTGATGTCGGTCGAGACGGCTCGCACTGCGGGCCAATCTAGCGCCGCGAGCCTCCGCTAGCGTCCACCGTCAAGCTGGCCTGCGGGCCGGGGCAAATATCAAGCAGGGGGTGGATCGCCATGGCAGGGACGTTCGTCATCTCGAAGCGAGCCTTCGCGGCGTCGCTACTGGCAACCGGAGCACTCGGCATCGGCGTGGGCGAGCTGGCCGCGCCGCTCGCCCCGTCGCAGGCTCACGCCGTCGCGGCAGCGGTGCCGCCCGCATGCGGCAAGTTCGCGGCCGACACCGGCCATGCCCTCACCTATCTCGGGCTGGCGCTCGAAGACGCCGCGAAGTACCCGCCGCTGATCCCCAAGGCGCTGTCGGCCGGCGCGGCTCACAGCAACGCCCAGGTCACGCAGATCAAGAACGCGCTGACGGCGATCAACAACGCGATCAGCGTCCAGGGCGCCAAGTTCAACGCGGTGAAGGGGCCGCTGCTCAGCCAGGAGCACAGCTGCCTCGGCGGATAACGGCCGCGGCAGGCGGGTAAGGAGGCCCGAGACCAGTCCGAAGTGTCAAGCGTCAGGAGGCGTGCTGTGGCGGACAACACCTACAAGGTCGTCCACGTCGTCGGGAGCTCCAGCGTGAGCATCGCCGACGGCGTGCGAAACGCCGTGTCGAGGGCGTCGGAGACGCTTCGCAACGTTGAATGGGTCGAGGTCGAGAACATCCGCGGCCACGTCGTCGACGGCAAACTCGAGCACTTCCAGGTCGAGACGAAGATCGGGTTCCGCCTGGAGTAGCCAACTACTTCGTGACCGTGACTGAAGCGTGCCGACCTGGTCGCCTTGTTCCGGCCGCGGCGCTGCGTGTGCAACGAATCCAGCACGGGTCGTATGGATGTCAGGCGACTTACTGACACCAGCGATCGGGCTCGGCGGCTATGCGCTCGCCGGGACTGCTGGGGTTGCTCAGCGCCGACCGCGGCCGGGCGGAACGCCGAGTCAGGCGCCCATCATGCGCGGATCGATGTAGAGGTTGTAGACCTGAAACGCGGTCCGTGTCCCGGCGGCCGAGAGCACGAACCTGACGGGCTGCCAGCCCGTGGCGCTGCTGGGTTCGACATTGACCGTCTTTGATGCGTACCAGCCGGTTGGCGGCACATGGGCCTTGCCGGTGACTCGGGGCGTGGCCTCGCTGGCGGTCCCGAGGTACGAAACCGCGAAGCCCACGCCTTGCCCAGGAGCCCCAGAGACATCGCGGACCACCATGCGCGCGGTCGGATAGTCCGCGGCGACGCACATCACCGGACTGGTGGCGCTCGCGCCGCTCGGCAGACTGAGCGCCGACCCACGTATGCCGTTGGCAAGTGTCGTCGCCACGATCGTCGCGCCGCCGGTGAGGCGCCAGCCCGCACCCGTGAAGTCGTTGGCATCCTGGCCAGGCGCCAGGACGTACCAGTTGTTGTCGCCGATTCCCGTGAACGGGCGCTCAAGCTGAGGCGCAGCGCAGGCCGTGGATGAGGAGGGCGTTGAGGAGGTCGTCGTGCCCCGGCCGGTCGTCGCCGGTGTGCTTGGGGCGGACGAGCCGGAATTCGGAGCGGTCGGTCCGGTGGGCGATGTCACGCCCGCGGGTGAGGACTTCGGCGGCGAGGGATTGTGCTTTCCCGGGTCCGCCAAGGCGGCGACCGGCACAACGCATAAGGCAACGATGCCAGCGGCCAACGGCGCTCGCCCGACGAGGCCAAACAGCTTCATACGAATCCCCCTGGTCTGTTGGGAGTCTTCGGCCGCGCGCCGGGCGCTACGCCTGCCGTTACCACGTGAGTCGGCCCGTCTAGGACGTAGCTGTAGCGGTGTCCCCGAAGGTGGACGCCTGGTCCGGGACGGCCGTCCAGCCGCAACCGTCGATCCTCGCGCGCGCACGTAGGAGCGCGTCCGGCCCCGGACCCGGTCTTCAGATGTAGTACATCGCTCCGCGGTCGCCGGCCTCGCGCTCGATGACCTCGGCGATCGTCGTCGCGGCGAGTACCGCGCGGGCGGCCTCCGCAGCCTCGGCGAAGACGCCGTTCGCATCTGCGCCGATGCTTCCCTCGAGCAGTTCGACGACCTCGAGCACAGAGATCGTCTCCGGCGGGCGGGCGAAGCTGTAGCCGCCCTTCACGCCCCGGTAAGAGCGAAGCAGCCCGGCGCGCCGCAGGACGGCAAACAGCTGCTCGAGAAACTGGACCGGAATCTCGCGGCGGCGAGCGAGCTCACCGATCGGCACCGGCGCGTCGTCGGCTGCGCGTCCCAGCTCGGCAAGAGCGGCGATCGCATACGGCGACTTCGTCGTAATCGAGAGCACGCGTGTCCGATCGTAGCGGCCGCCACCGCCAAGCCTTGATCTCAGAAGGCGAGGACGCACCTCGCGTCAAACGCGACAGCAACCCATGCACGAGCGTCGCGTGCCCGGCCGACTCTCAATGCGCTGCGCCAGACGATAAGGACGAGGGGTCACCTTCAACCCCGAATGAGACCACCGCAGCAGACCGATCGCGTTGACTGATCGCCTCTCGACTCCGATGATCCTTGGATGAGTCGACGGAGACAAGCGCCGATTTGGGAGCGGGAGGCGCCACTCACGCCCACGCGTGCAGCGGAGATTCTGCGGAAGGTGCGAATCACCTACCTCGCACTGGTAGCAGTCTCTTGGGCTACCGGTGCGATCGCATTGATCGCGGTGCAGAGAACCGTCGTGGACGTCGCGTACTCGGTCATTGCCGTCGTCAACGCAGCCACGATGTACTGGGCATATCGCAACGCCCGAACCGCGATCGGTCGAAACACAACTGCGCCCGACCGCCTCGACGTCGGACTCTAACTCGGCGACAACGCCGTGGGTGACTCCCGCTCGGTGCGCGAAGCACCAGTCTGCACGGGCCGGCGGTCGCGGCCGATCCGGTGATTGACTGCTTGGCTGTGACGGACATCACGATCGCGAAGCTCGCGTCAGAAGATCGCGCGGCATGGGGGCACCTCTTTCGGGGCTACCTCGACTTCTACGAGACGAGCCGTGACGATGCTGCTTTGACCCACACGTGGGAGGCGTTTGCTCGCGATGACGTCATGCACGCGCTCGGAGCCAAAGTCGACGGGCGTCTCGTGGGAATCGCGCATTTCCTGACACACGCAAGCACCACCGCAGCGGACGTCTGCTACCTCCAGGACCTCTTCACGGCACCGGAAGCTCGGGGCCGGGGTGTGGCGCGCACCCTCATCGACGCGGTCTCTGACGCAGCTCGAGCGCGGGGTTGCAGTCGCGTCTACTGGTTGACCCATGAGTCAAACGCGACGGCGAGACGGCTCTACGACAGAGTGGCGACCGACAGCGGGTTCATCCGCTACCAGATCGCGCTCTGAACGCGCGAGCGGGCCGCTGATCGGGGCCGGCCACTGCGGCCGGCCCCGACTCGCGGTCACTGCCCGGGATGTGGGGCCCGGGTCGGCTCTTAGGTCAACCGAGCTTTTGCAGCGTGTTCATGTCGTCATCCACGTAGTAGAACGTTCCGTTGAACGGCGACACGGTGAGTCCGAACAGGGCGCCCGCGCCCGCGTTCGGTGTGCCGGGGTTGGTATCTGCAGTGACGGTCGCGACCTGCTTCCCAGCTGGCGTCGTTTCGACGAAGTTCCCGTCTTGTGAGTTCGCCGACACGACGTCACCGTTTGACGCCAGCGTCAGACCGAGCGGCCCGTTGAGTGAGCCATTTGAGGTCAGCGTGAGCGCCTCCCCGTTTATCGGGTGGCGGAGGAACAGTGCGTTCGGGATCTCCGCAATGCGGTTTCCGAGCGTGTCCGCGACGTACAGCGTGTCGGATGAGCTGAGCGCCAAGCCGGTCGGCCCGATTACGAGCGCTGCTGGATCAGGGCGGGCCGGGAAACCGACGCCGATCACATCCTCGTCGAACGGGAACGGCGGAAGGAAGCCGAGCGTCGCCAGCCGGATCCGCACGACATCGCCGGTGTTCGACGGCGTCGTGGTCGAGCTGGTGATGTTCGGGAGCACATTGCTGACGAACAGCGTCGTGATGAACCCGGTCGTGACCGAGGTCATGTCCCAGGGTCCGTCGATCAGGCCGCCGGCGATTGTCTCGACTACACGGCCGAACGGATTGATCACGAGCAGACAGCCGGCGGCTGCGGTCGCCGACGAGCCGTCAGCGGTCGGAAGGCTGCCGACGATCACGTAGCCGTCGGGGAGCGCGACGAGCGCCGTCGTCAGGCCGATGCCGCCCGGGCAGCCGGGTCGCGGCAAATGATTCGGGTCGATCTGCGCGAACAGCGGCGCTGTCGTTTGCGGCGAGGCCGGGTTGATCTGATCGATCGTCGTACCAGTGCCCTGGAGGCCGCCGGGCGCGGCCGTGCTCGCCGCGTTGTTGAAGTTGCTGATCAGGATGTCGCCGGCTACGAGCTTGCCGACGGTCCGTGGCACAGTCGCCATGCCGTAGGGGTTCTGGTCTCCGTTTGCGGGGACAGTTGTGGCGATGGTGCTGGGCGTGAGCCCGCCGATGTAGGAGCTGCCGCCCGCGGATGCGACCGCGGTTGTCACCAGCAGCGCTGCTGTGGCGAGCGGGAGCACGAGCAGCCGGATACGACGCCGCCGCCGTGCGTCACGGTCAGAAGCGCAATCGGTCATGCAAATCCCTCCCGTTGTTAGACCTGGAGCGTCTCTTGCGAGGACGCTCGCGGCGGCCCAATCCTTCCCGACGCGACCGCAGCGATGTGAAAGCACCGCCTTTTCTCGGTCGAGGCGCTGCGGTGCCGTAATTGAACAAGCGCGCCGATCGAGCGCGACGTCATCTGGATCGCACTCTAGACGCGACGGTTTGAGCCGTTCACTGCCGCGCGGGACTCAGGCGATCAGCTGGGCGAGCGAGGACTCGGTCGCCGCCACGGCACGCCGGAACGCTGGACGCTCGATGAGCCGACTGACGTAGTCGTTCACCGACGGATAAGCGGGGGCAGGCAACAACCCGCGTCGGGCCGCCAGTCCCAGGACTCCGCCGGTCACGACATCGGCAACGGTTAGGTGGTCTGCGACCAGGAACTCCCGCCCATCCAGCGCCCGCTCCAGAACAGCCGCGCCGGCCCCGAACCGGTCAGCACCGGCGGCGGCACGCTCAGGGTCGCCGTCGGAATGCCGCGCGAACTCGAGGATCGCGGGCTCCAGCTCCGTCATCGCGAAAACTGACCACTGGTAGACGAGCGCGCGGTCACGTGATCGAACTGGCGCGAGCACTCCGGCCTCCGGATACCGATCACCAAGGTCCAGGCAGATCGCCGTCGATTCAAACAGCAGCTCACCTTCGTCGGTCTCGAGCACCGGAACGCGTCCGAGAGGGTGACGCGCCAAGTGTTCCGACTCCGTGGTCTCCGCGGTCGAGAGGCTGACCGGCTCGTACGGCGCCCCGATTTCCTCCAAAAGCCATGCCACTCGCACTGGCCGGCCCGATCCTGGTCGGTAGTAGAGGCGCACGCCGTGATCATAAGGCGATCGGCGTCCCGCTTGGCGCGAGCCGGCGTCGGCGCGCAGCGCCTGTGCCACCATTTGAGCGTGCGGAAGCTGCTGGGGATTTTGCTCGTTGTCGCTGCGTCGGGGGTGTCGTCCGCGACGGCTGCAACTCCTGTCTACATGCAGGCGCTGCTTAACGCCAACGGCAGCGGAATGCTGTTTGTGAACAGCAACGCCTCATCGTGGTCGTGGCAGACGTGCACGGCCGGCACGACACAGTGCATGCCGTTTACCACGGGCACCCTCGCGAGCTTTGCCAATGGCCAGGAGGAATACACCAGCGGCGCGCCGGCCGACGTAGTCTTCGTCGCGACTCAAAACGATGGAGCCACGGGGACGAGTCCCGTCTGGCTCGGGAACCTGACGGTCGCCGCGCTCCCCTCGGTGCGCGGCGACGTTCGCGCGAACTCGCTGGTCACGCCGGTCGCGGCCACGTGGTCC
>DATGHN010000145.1:0-14552 GCA_035308005.1 Solirubrobacteraceae bacterium | reverse complement strand
TACACGACCGTGCAGAACTGGTCGAAGGATGTCTACAACCTCAACACCAAGCGCGCCGTCGTCGACGCCGAGGGCACCGTCGAATGGGTCGGCGGCTCGATGGGCGCCAAGTACGTGATGCTCTACCCCGGGTCGTTTTTGCTCGGCGAGGGCGCGCGGGCCGACCATCTCAACGTCGGCGTCGCCTCCGGCCGCGTGCACAAGGACACCGGCGCCAAGGTCGTCCATCTCGCGCCGAACACAAGCTCCAACATCCTCGCCAAGTCGATCTCCAAGGACGGCGGGATCATGGGCTACCGCGGGCTGGTCCGGATGGGCCACAACTCGCAGGGATCCAAGGCCCGCGTCCAGTGCGACGGCCTGATGATGGACGGCATCTCGCGCTCCGACACCTGGCCCGACATCCAGATCCAGAACCCCAACGTCAGCGTCGCCCACGAGGCGACCGTCGGGCGGATCTCAGACGACCAGCTCTTCTACATGGGCTCGCGCGGATTCACCGAGGACGAGGCGGCCGCGATGATCGTGAACGGCTTCATCGAGCCGGTCACGAAGGAGCTCCCGATGGAGTACGCGATCGAGCTCAACCGGCTGATCCAGCTCGAGATGGTGGGGTCGATCGGCTGACGCCGACGGCCGGCCGCTGTGACGCGAGCGCCGGTCGACACCATCGCCCTACCGCCGTTCCCGCCCGGGGACGCACGCTGGATCAACAGCGAGCCGCTCACGATCGAGGCTCTGCGCGGTCGCGTGGTGCTCGTCGAGTTCTGGGATTTCTGCCGCGTGAACTCGCTGCGCACGCTTCCCTACCTGCGCGCCTGGCACGAGCGCTACGCCGCCGCGGGTCTCATCGTGGTGTCGGTACACACACCGGGCTTTCGCGCCAGCGCCAACGACGAGGCGGCCCGCGCCGCAGTCGCGCGGCTTTCGATCGAGCACGCGGTCCTGCTCGACACCGACTACGCGCTGTGGCACGAGTACGAAAACGCCGGCTGGCCGGGCCGTTATCTGTGGACGGCCGCGGGCCTGCTGTTCGACTACCACTACGGCGAGGGCGACTATGCGGCGTGCGAGGGAGCGATCTGCGAGCTGCTGGGTGTCGACTGCGAGCCGCTCGAGCCGTTCACGCCCGCGGACTCACCGGGCGCGCGCTTTGCGGCGCCGACGCCGGATCGAATCGAACCGCCGTTCTCGGGTCCCTATGAGGCGGGAGCCGCCTGGGGCGTACTCGAGCCGCCCGCCGCCGGGGGCAGCGTCAGCGTCAACGGCACGGCGCTCGCCGTCGAGCACACGGGCGTTCACCTGCTCGCCGAGCACGCGGTCCACACACGCGCCGAGCTGGAGCTCGAGTTAGGGCCCGGCGTTCGCTGCGACGCGGTCTGCTTCACGGCGGGGCTGGTAGCGTCGAGCGCATGAGCGGCTACCCCAAGACGACCGTCGACCAGACGCAGGAGATCGAGCGCCTCGTCGCCGACGTGCTCGAGAAGCTCGACCAGGTCCGCTATTCGCTGCAGACACTCGAGGCGCGGCTGAAAGACCAGCCGCGGCCGAGTGAGGATTAGGCGCCGCCGAGCTCGGCGGCGCTGCGCTCGCGCAGCAGCGAAAGCAGGCGCGGCGGCGCGCCGTCCTCGACGAGCACCGCGGTGCCCGGCCAGTAGGGACTCTGCGGCGAGCTCGAGAAGGCGCGGCTGAAGGTCCAGGACCCGGCGTTGTGCAGACGCGCCCCGTAGGGCAGAAGCCACTCCCCGGCGATATCGCCGTCGATCATTCCGGCGCGGTGGGTGTGGCCGAAGATCACGTGGCGAGCCTCGATTCCGAGGCGCTCGACGACGGTGCCGGCCGCGCGAAGGCCTGATCGGCGGAGCTCATCGGTCGTCAGCTCGCTGCGCAGCGGGCCGAGCCCGAGCGCGTTCGCCGCGCGCACGATCCATGGGAAGGCGAGCGGCAGGACGCGCCTGCGAAGCGCGCGCCCGCGGGTGCCGCGCAGCGACTGCCACGTGCTGACAGTTCGCCCGCCCTCGACAGTCGGCGACGGGCGCCCACTCTGGGCCGCGGCATGGGCCCAGGCGTAGACCGGCGCGATCACCGCCTCATAGTCCTCGGGCGCGCCGACGTCGTCCCAGCGCCGCCCGCCGTCGAGTGACACGCGGCCGCTGATCGCGACCGCGATGCGCTCGATCGTCGGCATCGTCATGTGGACATCGAGGTAGTGGCCGTGCAGGGCGTAGATGTCGCCGGAGAGCCAGACGCCGGGGTAGGCGACCTCGACCTGCGCCGGGGCGAGCATCGAGGCGACCGTCTCGGCGGCAAACGAGGCCTGCGCCGGAGCGCAGCGCTGCTCGAGCGCGAGCGCCGCGGCGCCGCGGCGCTCGAGCCAGCTGCCGAGCAGGGCGTGGTCATGGTTTCCTGGAACGAGCACGACCGTGCGACCGGCAAGAACGGCGCCAAGGCGCTCGAGGACGGGGCGGGAGCGTTCGAGGACGACCGACGCGCGCCCCTGGCGCATCTCGAGCGTGTCGCCTAGCAGGACGAGGCGCTCGACGCCCTCGAGCGCCTCGAGCAGCGCCTCGAGCACCCCGTCGCGGCGCAGCACATCGCTGCCCGACCGCGATCCGAGGTGCAGGTCGGAGACGACTAGGGTCCGGTCCACTACTGCGTGCGGATCGTCTTCGGCAGCATGAAGCGGACATCCTCGCGGGTCACCGTGACCTCTGAGATGTCGTCGATGCCACGGGCGCGAAAGACGCCGATGAGCTCCTGAACGAGCGACTCCGGGGCGCTCGCGCCGGAGGTGATCCCTAGCGTGCGCACGCCCTCGAGCCACTCCTCCTGCATCTCGAGCGAGTTGTCGATCAGATGGGCGCGGGCGCCGAAGTCGCGCGCGACCTCGACGAGCCGAAGCGAGTTGGATGAGTTGCGCGAGCCGAGCACCAGCACGAGGTCGCAGCGCCCGGCCAGCTCGCGGACGGCTGCCTGGCGATTCGTCGTCGCGTAACAGATATCGTCGGTGCGGGGACCGATGATCTGCGGGAAGCGCTCGCGCAGCCTCTCGATGATGCCCTGCGTCTCTCCAACCGAAAGAGTCGTCTGGGAGATGTAGGCGACGCGCTCGGGATCGGGGAGGACGAGCGTGTCGACGTCCTCCTCGGTCTGGACGAGGATCATGTTGTCGGGCGCCTCCCCCATCGTGCCCTCGACCTCCTCGTGACCATCGTGCCCGACGAGGATGATCGTGTAGCCGTCGGCAGCGAAGCGGCGGGCCTCGACATGGACCTTCGTGACCAGCGGACAGGTCGCGTCGATCGTCTGCAGCCGAAGCGCCTTGGCGTTCTCGTGGACGACGGGAGCGACGCCATGGGCCGAGAAGACCGTCACCGAGCCCTCGGGAATCTCGGTCTCGCTTTCGACGAAAATCGCGCCCTTGGCGCGCAGTTCCTCGACGACGCGCTTGTTATGAACGATCTCCTTTCGAACGTACACCGGCGCGCCGTAACGCTCGAGCGCGCGCTCGACCGTCTGCACCGCGCGGTCGACGCCCGCGCAGTAACCGCGCGGCGCCGCGAGCAGGATCTTCTCGATCGTCTGGGTCATCACCGGCACGAGCTTCCATTCTAGGGCCGCGCTGACGCCGGCCGACGCACCTGCAGCGTCTAAAGAAGATCCCTCATCAACTCGAGCGGCAGCACGCGCGAGGCGTTCATCAGTTCGAATGCCACAACGCGACCGCGGGCGTCGAGTTCGACCACGACCGTCGAAGGGAGCCGATCGTCGCTGAGGACGATGCGCTCGGCGCCATCGCCTGACGGCGCCAGACGCAGGCGCGCCCGGTCCGACTCGCGCTCGTAGGTGATCTCGCTGTCAGCCCGCGTCACGCGGCCCCGACCTCAGTTGACGCTGCCGAGACGATCCTCGATGTAGATCTCGACGCAGCGTTCGGCGAGCTCGGCCGCCCGCTGCGGCGACAGGTTCGGGACGACCGCTTCCAGTGCGCGCTCCTCGGTCACCCCCGCGTCGAAGGCGTCCTCGCCACGAAATCCGGCCGCGAGCTTGAGCGCCTCGCGACGGCTGTCGCCGAGGCTCGGGAAGACCGCGAGCAGGAAGTCGGTGTTGGCGATCGGCTTGCCAAGCTCGAGGTGGGAGTGCCAGACGGCGAGCAGGTGGAGATCCTCGTCGGCGAGGCCGGCGACGGCCTTCTCGTAGTGGACGCAGAGCTCCTCGTCGGGCATGTCGTCGACCCACGCGGCGACGACTTCGCCGACCAGCTCGCGACGGGCGGCGCGCCCGAGCGACTCGGCGATGACACGTATCGCATCTTTTGGTTCGATGAAGCAGAGCAGCATGGCCATCACTGTGGCATGAGCGGTGGACGGCAAGCTCAGAGCGCGGGAAGCGCCTGCACGAGCGAGAGAACCGATGCGAACAGGTCGCCGCGCTCGCGAACGCGGGCGAGCACGGCGTCCGAATCGAACTGCAGCGCTCCATCGTCGGCGGAGTCGAGCGCCGCGCGAACCTCCGCCCACTCGAGCGGCGCGGACACGGCCGGGCGCTCGCGGGCGCGCAGCGAATAGACGCTGACAGTCGTCTTCTTGCCGTCGTTCTGACTCCAGTCGATGAGCACCTTGCCGGCGCGGAGCGTCTTCGTCATCCGCGACACCGCGAGCGCCGGCTCCGCCTGCTCGACCGCGAGGGCGACCGCGCGCGCGAACGACTTGGTCTGCTCGTGGGTCGCGTCGGGACTGTTCAGCGGGACGTAGACCTGGAGCCCCTTGGATCCGGACGTCTTGGCGAAGCTCGCGAGGCCGATCCGCTCGAACATGCCCTGCAGCCACAGCGCGACCCTGCAGCATTCGAGAACACCGGCCGGCGGGCCGGGGTCGAGGTCGAAGACGACGGCCGTCGGAACGCCGATGTCGGCGGCGCGCGCCATCGGCGTGTGCAGCTCGAGCGCGGCGAGGTTGGCGAGCCAGACGAGCGTCGCGCGGTCCTCGACGAGCGTGTAGTCGATGCTCTCGCGCTTCTCGCCGCGCCGCGAGGCGATCGTCGCCGTCGCGACCCAGGCGGGGCGGTGCGCCGGTGACTGCTTCTGAAAGAACGCCTTGCCATCGACGCCGTCGGGAAAGCGCACGACGGTCAGCGCGCGCCCCCGCAGATGCGGCAGGAGCACGGCAGCGATCCTCGCGTAGTAGTCGATCACCTGCCCCTTGGTGAAGCCGGTTCGCGGGTAGAGCACCTTGTCGAGGTTCGAGAGGACGAGCTCGCGGCCGTCGACGCGGGCCGTCGCGCGTCCGTTGGGGGCGGCGGCGCCGATCTCGATCGCTGAGTCCACCGGCGCGAGCTCCGTCACGAGCCGCTTGAACGACGGCTGGCGCAGCACGCCGTCCTCGGTCCATTCGCGGAAGGCGACCTCGACCTCGAGCGCAGGCTCGACGAAGTTGGCGCCGCGCGGCGGTTTGGCGGCGCCGTCGGGCGCGAACGGAGAATCGCGGCGCTCGAGCGGCGCGAGCGCCGTCGCGAGCGCCTCGAGCTCCTCCTCGCCCATGCCGCTCCCGACGCGCCCGGCGTAGCGAAGCGTCCCGTCGCCGAGACGCTCGCCGACGAGCAGCGCCCCGATCCGCTCGCGGCGGCGGCCCTGGCCGGCAAGCCAGCCGCCAACCGCCAGGCGCTCAAGCCGCACGTTCTTGAGCTTGATCCAGGCGCCGCTGCGGCGTCCCGGCTCGTAGGGGCTGTCGAGGCGCTTGGCGATGACCCCCTCGAGTCCCTGGCGCTCGCTTTCCGCCAGCGTCTCGCGGCCGTGCCCGGCGATGTAGTCGGGTGTGTGCCAGCGCTCGCCGCGCAGCGACAGCGCCGCGAGCGCCTCGCGGCGCTCGGTGTAGGGGAGCGCCATCATCGATTCACCGTCGAGCCAGAGCAGATCGAAGATCACGTAGGTCACGGGCTCGCGCTCGGCGAGCCTCTTCGCGCGCGCCGGAGAGCTGACGCCCATCCGCCGCGCGAGCGCGGCGAAGCTCGGACGTCCGTCGCCGTCGAGGACAACGATCTCGCCGTCAAGGACGGCGCTGTGCGAACCGAATGCGCGGCCGAGCCGCATCAGCTCCGGATAGGAGGCGCCGATGTCGTTGAGGTTGCGGCTCTCGAAACGCAGCGCTCCCGGCGATGAGTACGCGATCGCCCGCAGCCCGTCCCACTTGATCTCAAACGCGTAGGCCGATTCATCGCGCGGTAGCGCCCCGGCCCTCGCGAGCATCGGCATGACGCGCTGGGGCATCGCCTGGACCGGGCCGCCGTCGGCCGGATCCATGCGATGGATCATCCAGTCGCGGCCGTCCTCGCCGATCGCGAACAGCGCGTAGCGGGCATTCAGGCGCTCGCCGTGGAGGGCGACCTCGATCTTGCGCGGCTCCCACTTCAGGCAGTCGTAGGTGCCGCGGTCCCAGATCCGCATCGTGCCGGCGCCGTAGCTGCCGGCGGGAATGTCGGCCTCGAAGTCGAGGTATTCGAGCGGGTGATCCTCGGTGTGCGGCGCGATGTGGTTGACCTTCGGTTCTAGCGGCATCCCCTTGGGAAGCGCCCAGGAGACGAGCACGCCGTCGTGCTCGAGGCGCAGGTCCCAGTGCAGGCGGCGCGCGGAGTGCTCGTGGATCACGTAGCGCGGCTGCTCGCCGGCGACCGCGCCGGCGCCGGCGGGCTCCGGCGTGTGCGAGAAGTCGCGCTTGGCGCGGTAGCTCGAGAGCGGGTCGCGGCGCGCGCGCCCGCCGCTCACGACTTCTTCGTCGTCTGCCGCTTGCGCGGCTCGGCGGTGCTCGCCGCCTTCTTGCGCGGGCGCGCCTTCGGCTTGGCCGCCGGCTTCGCCTCTCTGGCGGCTTCAAAGCGCTCGCCGTAGCGCCCGACGGCATCGACGCTGGCCTGTAGCGCAGCCATCAGATCCGGCACCACCGCCGGCTCGACCGCCGCCGCCGGCGCGAGCGCGATCTGCTCGCCGGTGACCTTGGCCTCGATCAGCGCCAGCACCGCCTCGCGGTACTCGTCGCGGTACTGCTCGGGATCGAACGGACCGGAGAGCATCTCGATCAGCTGGCGTGCGACGCTCAGCTCACGATCGGTGACCTCGGCCTCGGTCGACGCCGCGACCTCATCGAGGGTGTCTGGCGGGACGACCTCGTCGGCGAAGATCAGCGTCTCCATGAGCAGTACCTCGCCCTTCGGCCGAAGGGCGACGAGGTGCTCCTTCTGACGCAGCACGACGCGCGCGATGCCAACCCGGCTGGAATCGCGCATCGCATCGAGCATCAGGCGGTAGGCCTTCGCGGCGCCCGTCGCCGGCACGACGTAGTAAGGCTGGTCATAGAGGATCGGATCGATCTCGGCGAGATCGACGAACTGCTCGATCTCGATCGTCTTCGTCTTCTTCGGGTCGAGCGCCTCGAGCTCGGCCGGCTCGATCACGACGTAGCGGTCGGGCGAGACCTCGTAGCCCTTGACGATGTTCTCGTAGGGCACCTCCTCGCCGTCGCTCTCGCGGACGCGCTTCTGGCGTATGCGCGACTGGTCGGACTCGTCGAGCTGGTGAAAATGGACGGCCTTGCGCGACACCGCCGTGTACAGCTTGACGGGCACGTTGACCAGCCCGAACGAGATCGAGCCGCTCCAGATGGATCTGGCCACGGGCTGAATCTAGCACCCGTTTGCGGGCGTTCCTGGGCCTGAACGGATTTCTGCGCCCACTTCGGCTAGAACATTGGCATGGCAAACCGCCTGCGCAACGACCCCATCTACCGTCGCAGGCGCCGAACCGCAGCGGCGGGAGCCGGGCTCGTGATCGCCGCCGCGGTCGCGGCGGTCATCGCCGCAAGCGCCGGAGGAGGATCGCCGCCGGCCCAGACCCCCAAGGTGACGGCCTCGAGCTCGCGGACAAAGCGCTACGTCATCGTCCGCGACGGACCGCACGGCACGGAGCCTGTGCCGATCCTCATGTACCACGTGATCGGATCGCCGCCTCCGAACGCGCCGTTCCCGGGCCTCTACGTCACCCAGTCGCTGTTCGCCGCGCAGATGCATGCGCTGCAGGCGGCCGGCTACCACGCCGTGACGATGAACCAGATGTGGGACAACTGGCATCGCGGAACGCCGCTTCCGAAGGGCAAGCCGGTCGTCGTCAGCTTCGACAACGGCTACGAGTCGCAGAAGCTCTACGCGCTGCCCGTCCTGCGGGCGATGGGCTGGGTGGCCGTCGAGAACCTCCAGCTCAGCGGCCTGCCGTTCTCGCAGGGCGGCCTCAACGCCACCGAGGTGCGCGATCTCGTCAAGGCCGGCTGGGAGCTCGACACGCAGGGCTGGAACCACGCCGACCTCGTGACGCTGTCGCCGAGCGAGCTCCACTTCCAGGTCACGGTCGCGCGCCAGCGCATCCAGCGCCTCTACCACGTGCAAGCCGAGTGGTTCTGCTACCCGTCGGGCCACTACAACGCGGCGGTGATCGCAGCTGTCAAGGCGGCCGGCTTCCGCGGCTCGACGACGACGTGGCCGGGATGGGCGAACCCGACCGAGGACCCCTACCGCCTGCCGCGCCTGCGCGTGCTCAACGGAACAAGCCCCGCGACGTTGCTGTCGCTCATCAGCGGCACGCTCTCGAACTCGCCGCCCGGTCCCGCCTTCTCGTGAACGTCCTGCTCGTGAGCGCCGGGCGGCGCGTCGAGCTGGTCGACCTTTTTCGCACGGCATCGCGCGGCGGGCGCGTCGTCGCCGTCGACATCGACCCCCTGGCACCCGCGCTCTACCGTGCCGACGCGGCGGAAGCGGTTCCACGCGTGGAGGAGGCTGGCTTCATCGAGCGCCTGCTCGAGCTCTGCGGCCGCCACCAGATCGGCCTCGTCGCCGCGACCACCGACCGCGAGCTCGTGATCCTCGCCGAGAGCGCCGGCCGCTTCGAGGCGCAGGGAGCGCGCGTCGCTGTCGGCGCGGCGCCGGCCGTGCGCACGGCGCTTGACAAGCTCGCCTGCTCGCGGGCGCTTGCCGAGCAAATGATCGACGTCGTCCCGACAGAGCCATGGCGCGCCGGAGAGTCATCCCCGTTCGGGCATCCGGTGGTCGTCAAGCCGAAGGGCGGCGCCGCCGCCGAGGGGGTGCGCACGATAAGCGCCGCCGCGCAGTGGACCGATCCGCCGGCTGGCGACGAATGGCTCGTCCAGCCCCTCATCGATGCACCCGAGATCACGATCGACGCGCTCGCGTCCGATCCAGGCCGGATCGTCAGCCTCGGCGCGCGCCGGCGCCTGAAGGTGCGAGGCGGGGAGGTCGAGCGCGCCGTCACCGTCCACGGCGAGCCGTTCGTGGAACTCGCGGGCCGAATCGCCGTCGCGCTCGCGCTGAGCGGCCCGTTCAACTTTCAGATCTTCATCCCGGAGGACGGCCCGCCGCTCGTCGGCGAGCTCAATCCGCGCCTCGGCGGGGGCCTGCCGCTCTCCGAGCACGCCGGCGCGGGGCTGCTCGACGCCCTCTGCGCGTGGGCGCGCGACGGCGACTGGCCCGATGGCCCGACGCGAATCGCTCGCGCGGGCGCAAGCATGACCCGCCATGACAGCTCGATCTTCCTCGAGGGCGACGAGCTGCTCTGGTGATCGAGACGATCCTCTTCGATCTCGACGACACGCTGATCGCCGAGATGGAATGGGCGCGCGGCGGCTGGGCGGTGGTGGCCCGCCATCTCGCGAAGGCCGTCGGACGCGAGCCCGGTGAGCTCGAGACATGGATGCAGGGGTATTTCGCCACCGACCGCCGCCATGTGCTCGACCAGCTCGCGGCGCGGCTCGGCCTCGGCACTCCGGAGCTCGACACCTGTATCGAGCTCTACCGCACCGAACCGCGTGAGCTGACCGTGGTTCCCGACGCGGTCGCGGCGCTCGAGCTCGCCGCGGCGCGGCGCAGCGGCATCGTCACCGACGGCGCCCTTCGCACCCAGCAGACGAAGGTGCGCTGCGCGGGCCTCACCGGCGCGGTCGAAGCGATCGTCTACACCGATCAGCTCGGCCCAGGAGCCGGCAAGCCGAGCCCCGACGGCTTCCGCGAGGCGCTCCGCCGCCTCGGGAGCGAAGCCGAGACCGCCGTCTACATAGCTGACAACGCAGCCAAGGACTTCGCCGGACCGCGCGCTCTCGGCATGCGCTCGGTCCAGATCCGCCGCGGCGACGGCGTCTACGACGGCGTCGAAGCGCCGGCGGACGGGGAGCCGGACGCCGTCATCTCCTCACTGCTCGACCTCGAGGCCCTACTGGAAAGCTGGAGCTAGAGGTCGAAGCCGCCGCCGCCGGGGTGGTAGACGCCGCCGCCGCGATCGCCTCCGAACACGATCCGCGCCGTGCGCAGAAGGATCGTCGCGTCAAGACGCAGCGAGCGGTTCTCGACGTAGTGGATGTCGAGCTCGATCCGCTCAGACCAGGGCAGCGCCGCGCGGCCGTTGACCTGGGCCCAGCCGGTGATCCCCGGCTTGACCTCGAGACGGCGACGCTGGCGCTCGTCGTAAGCCTCGATCTGCTCGGGGAGCGTCGGGCGCGGGCCGATCACGCTCATCTCGCCGCGCAGGACGTTCCAGAGGTTCGGCAGCTCATCGATCGACGTGCGCCGCAGCAGCGCTCCGACGCGCGTGATCCGCGCGTCGTCCTCCTCGACCGCCATGCCGGCGCCGATGAACTCGGCGCCCTTGACCATCGTGCGGAGCTTGACGACCTCGAAGCCGTGCCCGTGCAGTCCGGCGCGGGCCTGTCGGTAGAGCACCGGGCCGCGGCTGGTCAGCTTGATCGCAACCGCCGCAGCAACCAGCAGCGGCGCCGTGAGGACCAGCACCGACGCCGCGACAGCGACGTCGAAGGCGCGGCGGATCAACGGGCGTCCTCGTCGGGGCTCCAGCCGACGCGCGTTCCGTGGCGCAGCCAGTCGAGGAGGCCGGTCGCGAGCGAGGCGGTCGTCAGGACGTAGTAGCGAGCGATCTTCGGACCCCGCGCCGGCGTCAGCGGCGCCACCGCGGCGGCGCCGAGAAGGGCGCTCTGGGCGGCGAGCGCACCGGCGTAGACGCCGCCGCGCCGCGCGAGCCGCACGCTCGAGGCGAGCGCGACGAGGTGAAGCAGCGGGGTCGCGTAGCGCAGCAGCCGGTGGGAGACGATCATCGCGGCGTAGCCCGGGTCGTAGCCGCGTGGATCAGCGAGACCGCCGCGGAACACGATCGGCCAGGCCCCGTGGGACATCATCCGCCGCTTGCGGGCGGACTCGCCCTCGATCGTCGCGACCATCTTCTCGGTCGCGAGTGCGCTCTTCACATAGACCGCGCGCCAGCCGCGCTTGACCATGTTGAAGGGGAACGACAGGTCGTGGTCCATGCCGGGATGCACGTGGATGTAGGCCTCGCGGCGCGTCGCGTAGATCGCGCCGTTGCCGGCGGTCACCGAGCGAAGCTCCGACTCGCGCTCGCGCACCCACATCTCGTAGCGCCAGTAGGCGCCCTCCTCGTTCTCTCCGTCCTCGGCACGCACGAAGCGGACCTGGCCGCAGGCGTAACCGACCTGGGGGTCCGCGAACGCTCCGCTCAGCTCGCGCAGCGCATCCGGCGCCCACGTAGCGTTGGCGTCAGAGAACGCGAGCAGCTCGCCGCTCGTCGCTTCGACGCCCGCATCCTGGGCGCGAACCTTGCCGCCCCGCGGCAGCTCGAGCACACGATCGGCGCCCGCGGCGCGCGCGCGCTCCGCGGTCGCGTCGCTGCAGCCGTCGCAGGCGACGACGACCTCGAGGCGCTCGCGCGGCCAGTCAAGGGCGAGCGCGTTGGCGACGCGCGCCTCGATCACGTCCTCCTCGTTGTGCGCGGCGACGATCAGCGCCACCGACTCGGGCGCTCGCCCACGCGGGCCGGCGTTCGGCCGGCGTCGCAGCGCGCTCGCGGCGCCGAGCGCGAGCGGGTAGCCGACCTGCGTGTAGGCGAGCAGGCCGGTGCTCACCCAGAAGGCGGTTCGCGAGGCGCGCACGCCGCCGATTATCCTATGGACCGCGAACCCGCCGATGGACGTCCGCCGAATCATGGCGCGCTCGGCGCCGCTGAAGCCCGAGTTCGGGCCGACGCTGCCGCAGCTGCTTGCGCCACGCATGCATCGTCTGCCGCTGATCGTCAAGCGGGTCGCCGCCGTTGTGGTCGTGATCCTCGTGGTCTTGATCGTCGTCCTCGCGCTGCGCCTGCGCGACCCGACGTTCTCCTACCCCGCACCCAGACCGACGGGCTTCAGCACCACCTACTCGCGCTCGCTGAAGCGCGAGCCCGCCCGCCCGGGCGTGCCGCTCACGCTCGTGCAGAACTCGAGCGTCGGACTCGAGAACTTCTTCCAGGTCAAGATCATCGAGCTGCCCGCCTACAGCGGCCAGATCAGCGGCCTGCTGCCGATCATCGCGAGCAACATGATCACGCGGATGCAGGCTGCCGACCCGACCTTCACGCCCTACAGCCGCGGGCGCACGCGAATCAACAAGATCCCGGGCTACACGTTCACCTTCCAGGAGCTGCGCGGCGGGCGGCGCGTGTGGGGAAGGATCGTCTTGATCACGCACGACATCGACAAGGACCGCGAGGGACTCCTGATCACGATGCTGGCCGACCCGACGCCGCTAGGGCCGATCGCGACCAGGCCGGTGACCCCGGACTCCGTCGGCACCGTCGGCGTCCTCTTCGAGCCGTACGAGCGGCTCAAGTTCCACTAGCTTCGGGCGGCTACTTCCAGAACGCCGTTTCGAAGCGCGTCGTCTCGAAGGCGCGCGCGCGAAGGTCCGTGATGATGCTCGAGACCTTGCCGGTCGGGCCGGTGAGGGTGAAGGCGATCTGCGTCGTCAGCAGATGCGGATGCTCGACGATCGCAAGCTCCACCCCCTGCTCGCGCGCCTCATCGGCGACGGTGCTCTCAAACCAGCCGCGTACGACGCGACCCGAGGTGATCACGACGGTCCGCGTCTCAACACGGTCGTCGGCCGCCTCCGCGGCGCTCTCGCGCGCGGCGCCGGCCTCGTGCTCGGCGCGCATGCGGGCGACCTCGTCGGGTGAATGGGGCGGATCGATCCGCCACCAGTCGCCGCCGTCGCCGAGATCGTCGTCCCAGTGAGAGAGCACGAAACTGGCGGTCGCACCGTCAAGGCGCGACTCGATCGCGTGGCGTGCGTTGTCGATTGCGGCCCGGGTCGGCGCGTAGGCAAAGAGCGTGTCGTCGTCGTAGCTCAGAACGACGCCCGGTCCAAGCGTGTCGTCGTGCACCAGCTGCGAATGAAGCTTGTGCGCCCCTTCGATTGCCACCTCGAGGCGCCAGTCCTGCTGTTCGTCCTCCATCAGTAGCCGAGCGCGAACTTCGCCTCTTCGCTCATGCGATCGGGCGTCCAGGCCGGTGTGAAGACCATCGTCGAGCTGACCGACTCGACGCCGTCGAGCTCGGACACGAACTCGTCGATCTGCTCCGAGACCTCAGGGCCGATCGGGCAGCCGGGCGCCGTCAGCGTGAAGGTGACGTGGACCTTTCCCCCGTCGACCTCGATGTCGTAGATCAGACCGAGCTCCACGAAGTCGAGCCCCAGCTCGGGGTCGATCACGTTTGTGAGGGCGTCCTGGACATCGTCCGCGCTGACCATGGTCACAGTCTAGACGGCCCCCGCCACACCCCGCCGCGCCTATAGCCTTCAGCGCGTGAGCGAGCGCACGAGCGTGGCCTTCGCGGATTCCGGGGCGGCCATTCAGGGGCTGGCGATCGCCGACGTTGGCACGCTGATCGTGCGCGCCGGCGAGCTCTCGGCGGTGGCGGCGCCCGCGATCGACGAGCGCTCGGTCCGCGTCAGCGGCGCCTTCGATCTTGCTCTCGAACCGCTTGCGCCGCCCGGCGAGCTCGCCGCGCAGGGCGTGACAATCTGGCTCTATAGCGCGAAGGGCGCGGTTGGCGGAGCGGCCTTCGACGGTCTCGCGGCGCTGACGAGGCGCCCCGAGCACGCCGCCGCGCTCGAGCGCTCGGCGGCGATCCTGTTCGAGCCGGCGAGTTCCTTCGTGCTCGCCGCGTCGGCACCGGCCGGGGCGGCGGGGCACGGCGATGAGGACATCGGCTGCCTCGCCTTCCGCGGCGAGCCGCTCGCGGCGGCGGCGATCGAGCGCACGCGGCTGTCAACCACCTACGACGCGGCCGGGCTCGCGCGGCACGCCGGGATCGAGCTGTGGGAGTCAGACGACGCCGAATATCCGCTTCGGATCGGCGGCGAGGCGCTGACCAACGGCGAACTCGCACACCCCGGCGGTCAGCGCTCGCGCGTGGCCTTCATGGCCTGGCACAGCGAATCCCGCCATGCCGTCGGCGTCTACGCGATCACTAATTAGGCGTTCCGAGCCGGTCCCAGAGGTAGAGCTCGATGCATTCGTTCGCGAGCTCAATCGCACGCCCGTGCGAGAGGTGCGGGAGCACCTTGGCGAGCGCCTGCTCCTCGGTGACGCCCGCCTCGAAGGCATCCTCGCCGCCAAGCCCGGCGGCGACCTTGAGCGCCTCGCGGCGATGCTCGCC
>DATGHN010000144.1:0-5627 GCA_035308005.1 Solirubrobacteraceae bacterium | reverse complement strand
GGGCGAGCGGCCGATCCGTGGGGGCGTCGGTTTCGGGCTGGCTGCTCTCCACTTGCTGCTCGCTCCTGAAGTTGGTCTCCGTCATCTTGCCTGATACCTCCGACGCTGGCGGGCCAGCATCGCCCTCCCGCTCAGGTTGCCGATGAGAATGAACACCACAAGAACCAGCGCCGCCCCCCACGCCCGTGCGTGATCGGACGGGAAGCCGGACTCCGAGTCTGTGAGGATGGTAATCGGAATATTGGGGATCGCCTGGCCAAAGATGTTTAAGGTCGTCGATCCGCTGTAGATCGATGAGAGGAAGAGCAGCGGCGCGGTTTCGCCCGCGGCGCGCGCGAAGGCCAGCACCGTGCCGGTCACGATGCCTCCCATCGCGCCGGGCAGGACGATCCCGACGATCGTGCGCCAGCGGCTGATCCCGAGGCCGTGGGAGGCGTCGCGAAGCTCCTTTGGGACCAGGCGCATCATCTCGCCGCTCGAGCGGGCTATCAGCGGGATCATGATTACTGCGAGCGCGAAGGATGCGGCGAAACCGGTCTGGCCGCCGCCGCCCTCGACCATCAGCGCGTAGACGAACACGCCGATCACGATCGAGGGCGTGCCGTTGAGGAGGTCGAGCGCGAGGCGGACCGGCCGGGCCATCCCGTGGCTCGAGAACTCCGTCAGGTAGATCGCGATCAGCACGCCGAGCGGCGTTGCCATCACCGTCGCGACGGCCACGATCAGGAGCGTCCCGACGATCGCGGACGCGATGCCGCCGCCGGTGGCGCCGAGGCTCTGCGACGGATCCTTGGTGAGGAAGCCGATCGAGATCTGGCTCGCGCCGTGGATGGCGACGGTCGCGATCATGATCCCGAGGACCGCGACGGCGAAGAGCGCGGCGGTCGTCGAGCCGCCGCGCATGAAGCGGTCGACGCGGCGGCGCCGGGCGAGGTTGCCGCCGACGTCGGTCAGCGGGCGCGCGGGATCGAGCAGCGGGGTCGACATCAGTGGGCGAGCCCCTGCCGGCGCTCGAAGCGGTAGACGATCAGCTGCGCGGCGAGGTTAACCGCGAGCTCGACGACCAGCAGGATCACGGCGCAATAGAACAGCGAGGCCGTGAAGATGTGGTCGGGGCCGGGGAACGTCTCGGCGATCTTGCTGGCGAGCGTGTCGCCGTTGCCGAACAGGCTGTTACCGATCGCGGTCCCGCCGCTGATCGTCTGGGTCACGGCGATCGCCTCGCCGAGCGCCCTGCTGATGCCGAGGATCCCGGCCGCCATCAGGCCGGCGCGCGTGGAGTCGAGGACGACCCCGCGGATCATCTCCCAGCGCGTAGCGCCGAGCGCGAGCGCGCCGTCCTTGAGCTCGCGCGGGACGCTTAGGAAGATGTCGCGGCTGATCGCGGCGATGATCGGCAGCGCCATCAGGGCGAGGATGAAGCCGGCGGTCATGATCCCGAGCCCCGTCGTCGAGGGCGTGCCGAAGAGCGGGATGAAGCCGAGCACGTCGTGGAACACCGGTTCGACGACGCTGCGCATGAACGGCGCGAGGACGATGATTCCCCAGAGGCCGATCACCACGCTCGGAACGGCCGCCAGCAACTCGACGAGCGGGCCGATCACAGCGCCGGCGCGCCCGGGGGCGATCAGCGCGAGGAAGACCCCGATCGCGACGCCGAGTGGGAAGGCGATGACCAGGCCGATCGTCGATGTGACGAGCGTGCCGAAGACCCAGACCCCGGCCCCGAACACGTTGGCGTTGACGACGCCCGGCGACGTCGAGGGGTTCCAGATCGTGTGCCATAGAAAGCCGAGGCCGAAATGCGAGATCGAGTCGGTCGCGCCGTTGATCACGTGAACCGTGATCAGGATCAGCACCGCGACGACCGCCAGGCAGGATGCGGCGGTCAGGCCGAACAGCGCGCGGTCGCCGAAGCGGTCGGCGAAGCGTCGGTTCGATGGCAGCCGCCCGGCGGCGGCGGTCTCGGTGCTCATCGCGGGCAGCCTAGCCGCAGCTGCAGGCTATTCCCGCAACTGTTCACAAGTTGATAACGCGCGGTTTACGGGTCCGTAACGCCCGGCGGCGGGTGCCAGGGGATGCTCCCTTCACACCAGCACCACCACTAGGAGGAAGCATTGCGTATCAATCGTCGTATTACCACGCTCGCTGCGCTCGCGGTCACTGCAGCCGCGGCGCTCAGCGTCGGAACGAACGCCTTTGGCGCCGGCAAGCTGACCGGCGCGGGCTCGTCGCTCGTCGCGCCGTTCGTCGACAACGTCTGGGCTCCGGATTGGTCGAAGAGCACGAGCAACGCCGTGACCTACGGCTCCGTCGGCTCGACCGCAGGCATCGCCGCGATCACCGGCAAGACCGTTGACTTCGGGGCTTCTGACGCCCCGCTGACCAGCGCCCAGGCAGGCACCTGCAGCGGCTGCGTCGAGATCCCGTGGGCGCTCGCCGCTACAGGGTTCTCCTACCACATCAGTGGCGTCAGCCATCTGAACCTGTCCGGGCCCGTGATCGCCGAGATCTACCTCGGCCAGATCACCACCTGGAACGACCCGGCGATCGCCAAGCTCAACAAGGGCGAAACGCTGCCGAGCGAGAAGATCACACCGGTCTGGCGCAACGACGGCTCGGGTGACACCTACGTGTTCACCTCGTACCTGTCGAAGGTCAGCCCCGCGTGGGCCAGCAAGGTTGGCGCCGGCACGTCGGTGAGCTTCCCGGTCGGTACGGGCGCCAAGGGCAACAGCGGCGTTGCGGCAGTCGTTGGCTCGACCGAGGGCGCGATCGGCAACAACTCCTGGTTCTACATCCGCCAAGACGGCCTCAAGGCCGCCGCGGTGCAGAACGCCGCCGGCAACTTCGTCTACCCCTACGAGCCCTATCTCGTGGCGGCGGCGTCGCTGCTGAAGGCTGTTCCGAACCTCAACACGCTGTCCTCGAGCACGGCCGACACGATCGCCAACGGGCTGTCGCTGGTCGACCCGGCATACAGCAAGCCGAAGAAGGGCGCGAAGCCGACCACCGTGCAGAAGAACGAGGCGGCGGCGTATCCGCTGGCGACGTTCACGTACGTGATCACGCGCCCGGATGACGCCAACATCTCGCTCGTGCAGCAGTTCATCACCTTCGCGCTGAGCTCCGCCGAGCAGAAGAAGGGCGTCGGCGGGAGCCTTCAGTTCGCGCCGCTTCCTGGCGCAATCGCGAAGGCCGACTCAGCCGCGGTCGCGAAGCTGTAGCAGTACGCGGCATCACGGAGCTGGTGCCCTGGGGCGCGGTCGTTCACCGGCCGCGCCCCTCGCGTTCTGTGACGCTAGACCGCGCCCCAGAAGGCCCCGAGTGAGTCCTTCGCCTCGAGGTGCTCGGCGGCCAGCACGGCGTTGTGAAGCACCCAGGCGTCGGTGATCGGCCCGACGCCGCCGGGGACCGGCGAAACGGCCGAGGCGACCTCGATGACGCTCGCGAAGTCGACGTCGCCGACGAGGTGCACGGCGCCGTCCTCTCGCTGCACGGGGTTGATGCCGATGTCGATCACGATCGCGCCGGGCCGGACCATCTCGCCGGTGATCAGCCCGGGCACGCCGGCGGCGACGATCAGCACATCCGCCAGCCGCGTGTGCTCGGCGAGGCGTCCAACGTCAGCGGTGTGCTTGTGCGCGGAGATGACGGTCGCGTTGCGTGCGAGCCCGAGGATCGCGGCCGGCTTGCCGACGTTGTTCGAGCGCCCGACGATGACGAGGTCGATGCCGTCGTAGGCGAGCTCGAGCGAGTGGCCGAGCGAGCGCATGTGGCGGTCGAGGAGGGCGAACGCGGCGCCCGCGGTCGAGGGTACGAAGCGAGGCGTGCCGAGCGCGAGCAGTCCGGCGTTCTCGGGGTGTTGGGCCTCGACGTCCTTGGGCGGCGGAATCGAGCGAAGGACGAGCGCCTCGGGGAGGTGCGCGGGGATCGGTCGCAGGATCAGGATCCCCGAGATCGACTCGTCGGCGGAGAGCTCGGCGATCGTCGCCGAGACCTGCTCCAGCGACGCGTCTCGCGGGAGCACCTCGTCGCGGGACGCGAGGCCAACCTGCTCGGCGGCGCGGTGGATCCGCCGCTGGTAGATCCGCGCGGCCGCGTCGGCTCCGATCAGCAGCGTCGCGATGCCGGCGGGCCCGTTCAATGCCCCCACGCGCACGCGCACCGCGTCGAGCAGCTCGCGGGCGAGCGCGCGTCCGTCGATTGTCGTGCCGGTCGGCATGGGCGCCTCGAACCCTAATGGGCGCTTCAGCGCCAGCGCGGGCATGGCGGCCATCGGGTACGCGCGGGCACCGTCGCACGCCTGTCGCGCGGGTCGCGTACGCGCCGAGCGGCTACGGTGGCGGGCATGCGAGCCGTTGATGCACAGGAGGCAACGGCACCAGTCGGCGGCTATGTCGCCGGAATGTTGTCGCGCGGCGGCCTGCTCTTCATCAGCGGGCAGACTCCGGAAGGGCCGGACGGCTCAAGCTCAGCCGATCCCGAAGAACAGCTTCGCCAGATCTGGCGCAATGTTTCGGCTGTCTTGGCCGGCGCGGGGCTCGGCTTGGACGCCCTTGTGCACGTCCGTACGTTCCTCGCGTCGCGCGCGCACCGTGAGCTCAACAGCAGAGTTCGCCGCGAGGTCCTCGGGCACCACGAGCCGGCCCTGACAGTCGTCGTATGCGGGCTCTATGACGAAGCATGGGTCGCAGAGATCGAAGCCGTGGCCGAACTGCCTGACGCAAGCGAGCCGCCAAAGCACACCTAGCCTGCGGTCGGTGCTCCGTCTGATTGTGCCCGCCGAAGACCTAGCGGCGCCTGACGACAGCGATGCGGGCGGAGGGACTTGAACCCCCAAGGGCTTTCGCCCACCGGCTCCTAAGGCCGGCGTGTCTACCAATTCCACCACGCCCGCGGGCGTGCCCCGTTCTAGCAGAGCGCGGCTACGATGCGCCCGGGCCCGGGTGCCCAAATTGGTATAGGGAGCGGTCTCAAAAGCCGCCGTTCGCAAGAGCATGTGGGTTCGAGTCCCACCCCGGGCACTCGCAGTTCGCGCGACAATCTTGAGGCCATGCGCCGCCGTCTCGCCGTTGCCCTGACCGCGCTCGCGCTGGTACTCCTCTTCAGCGCCGCGACCGACCGCTCGTCGCGCTCGCCGCGTAACTGCGGCGCGTCGGCGTGGGCCACGGTGGCCTCGGTCGACGCGATCGTCGCAAGGCGGATCTATGAGAACGAGCTCGCCGGAACCGAGGTGAGCGAGGACCGCGCCCACATCGCCGCCGCCGGCGACCTCGCCTCCGCTGCGGACAGCGGCAATCCGGCCGCGGCGCTTCGCGCGGTGCGCCGCATCGTCTTCCACCCCCATTGGCACATCGTCCGCCTGCGCGCCCTCGACCCGCGCGGCCGGCTGCTCGCCGACGTCGGAGGCCCGTTCGTGATCGCACCTGTGAGCGGGGTCATCCGCTCGCGCGGACGCGTCGTCGGACATTTCCTGATGAGCGTCCAGGACGACGTCGGCGAGGCGAAGCTCGTGCAGCGCTTCATCGGCAACGCCGCGGGCCTGTACGTCGCGCGAGGCCTCGTCGCCGGCTGGGGCGCGAGCTTCCCGAGCGCCGAGCCGGCGGCTCCGTCCCTTGTCCTCA
>DATGHN010000143.1:0-7720 GCA_035308005.1 Solirubrobacteraceae bacterium | reverse complement strand
GATTTTGCCTACGAGCGTGGAAAAATTCTGATCGGGCGGATGCGCAAGCTGATTCCCCGTCAGATGTTCGAAGTGGCGATTCAGGCGGCTATCGGCGCCAAGGTGGTGGCGCGCGAGACTGTGAGCGCGCTCAGGAAGAACGTGCTGGCAAAGTGCTACGGGGGCGATATTTCGCGAAAGCGGAAACTGCTCGAGAAGCAGAAGGAAGGCAAGAAGCGGATGAAGCAGGTCGGGCGCATCGAGGTGCCCCAGGAGGCCTTCCTCGCCGTGCTCGAGTTGAGCGGCAAGTCCTAGCGCCGCTGGTTCCTCGCAATTTGCGCACTTTTCGGTGCGCTGGCTGTGTCCCGCTCGTCGCCGGCGCGTCGGAGGGGGCGGCGAATGGAATCGATCCAGGGATGGAGCGGCCGGATCTCGGTGGCTGGACGCCTCATCGCGCTGGCGTGCGCGGCGCTCGCGGCCTGCCTAGCGCTTGACGCGGGCGTCGCGCGCGCGGGCAGCTACGACCTGGCGATCTGTCACGCGCCCGCTGTCGTGAGCCCGATGCCCGACGACACGATCACCTTCGCAAGCGACGGTGGCGGAGCCGCGGCGGGCGTGTATGAGGGCTGTGGCGCCGATGGCTACCTCTACGCGGACCTCGACGGCACGGTCGCCCATGCCGGTGGCTCGTCTGCCGACTGGCGCTTCGACGCTCCTTCCGGCACGGCCGTGACCCAGGCGGTCGCCTATCGCACGCTTGGCGCCGCCGGCGGGAGCTCCGACGCCGTGCCGACCGCGGCGATCGAATCGGTCTACCCGAGCGGGGCGTCGATCACCTACGACAGCTGTTCGCAGACGAGCGGCTGTGCGCCGGGCGCCGGCGGAGTCCTCGCGGGCTTCGACGCGTCGCAGGCGTCGATCTTCAGCGGGCCGGGGCCGGTTCAGACGCTCGAGGGCATCGCCGAGTGCGAAGGGGTCGGCACGTGTGCCACGGGCAGCGGCGGCGGCGTCTGCCCCGAGCTCGGCAGCGATCCGTGCATCGCGACGGATCACCTCTACTCGCTGATCGTGACCCTCGAGGACGACAGCGCCCCGACGGCGAGCGCGCTCGGCGGGGCGCTGATCGAGCCGCAGACCCTGAGCGGCACAGTCGCGGTGGGCTTCGAGGGGGAGGACACCGGCAGCGGACTGGCCGGGGCGGCGATCACCGTCGACGGATCGGTCGTCGCGACGAGCGACTTCGGCGGCGATCCCGCGAAATGCGACCCGCTGAGCCCCGCCGCGGCCGGCACGCCGGCGCTCTACGCGTGGAGCGTTCCCTGCCCGCTGATCGCCCACACCGAGCTGTCCTTCGACAGCGCAAAGATCGCCGACGGCCTCCACGCGGCGGCGGTGACGGTAACCGACGCCGCCGGGAACGTGGCGACGGTCTGGTCGGGGACGATCCGCATCGTCAACGCCGCGGCGGCCCCGCTCGCCGGCGCGGGATCGGCGAAGGCCGTCGGTGGACAGGCGAGCGCGGGAGTGCGCGGCTGCCTGACGCCCAGGTTGACCGCGACGGGCGGCGGAGAGGTGCGCCTCGGGCAGAGCGCGCGCCTGCGCGGCGTGCTGCGCTGCGGGCGCGTCCCGATCTCGGGGGCGCGGCTGCGGATCGAGTCTCGCGCGCTTGCGGCGGGAGGGGCGTGGCGGCGCGACGCGTTCGTCTCGACCGGCCGCGACGGCTCGTTTGCGTACTCGCTGCGCGGCGGGCCCTCGCGGCGAGTGTTGGTCAGCTACCGGCCGGAGCGCGGAGCAGCCCGCGCGAGCGCCTCGGTCGCGATCGCGGTCGCGCCGCCGATCAGCCTGACGATCACGCCGACGCGCACGACAAACGGCCACACGGTGACCTTCAGCGGAGTCGTCGGCGGCGGCCACCAGCCGGTCGGCGGCGTGCCGCTCGACTTCGAGTACCTCGAGGCGGGGCGCTGGATGATCTACGACGTCGTCCGCACCGACCCCTCGAGCGGTCGCTACTCCTACAGCTACACATTCCGGCGCACGACGCAGCCGATCACCTACAGCTTCCGCTTCGCGCTGCCCGCGAGCGGCGTCGCGGGCTATCCATACGCGCCATCGGCGAGCCCCTCCCGCTCGGTTCACGTCGATCCCTAGGCGGCCGCGTGCGACGATTATCGAGATGCCCGGAGGAGTTCAGGATGCGGCCGGAGCTTCGGCGCTGCGCCTGCGCGCGCTCGAGGCGGGTGATGCCGCGGAGCTGCTGCGGATCCTCTCTGAGGAGGAGGTCGCGCGCTGGTGGGGGCCTGTCCCTGAGGGCTTTCCCTTCGATGAGCCGGAGGCGACGCGCCTAGTGATCGAGGTCGCCGGGCGGGTCGCGGGGCTGATCCAGTACTACGAGGAGCTCGAGCCGCGCTACCGGCACGCGACCATCGACGTCTTCCTCGATCCGCCGCTGCGCGGCCGGGGGATCGGCACCGAGGCGATCCGTCGCGTGGCGGCGCTACTGATCGACGAGCGCGGGCACCACCGGATCACGATCGATCCGGCGGCCTCGAACTCCGCGGCGATACGAAGCTATGAGAAGGCGGGCTTCCGGGCGGTCGGCGTGATGCGCCGCTACGAGCAGGACGCCGACGGGCCGGACTGGCACGACGGTCTGCTGATGGAGCTGATCGCCGAGGAGCGCTAGGGCTCAGGCGGTCACGGGCACGCGCATCCGCACGACCGTTCCGCCGCCGGGAGCGGCGTCGATCGAGACGGTGCCCGAGTGAAGTTCAGCCACCTGGCGAACGATCGCGAGGCCGAGGCCGCTCCCCGCGAGGGTGCGCGACTGACTGCCCCTGAAGAAGCGGTCGAAGATGTGGGGGAGCTCTGCGGCGTCGATGCCGGGACCGTGATCTCGGATCTCGAGCTCGCCGTCGCGCAGGCGAACCTCGATCGGCCGCTCGGTGCCGGCATGCTTGACGGCGTTGTCGAGAAGGTTGTTGACGGCCCGCCCGAGGCGCGAGGGGACCCCGGTCACGACGGTCTCATCGAGCACGACTTCGAAGCGCGCCCGCGGCGAGTAGAGCCGCGCGCGCTCGACGGCCTCGGCGACCAGCACGTCGAGCCGGATCTCCTCGCGCGAGTCGATGTGCTCATCGGCGCGAGCCAGCTCGATCAGGTCGTTGATCAGCTCCGAGAGCTCCTCGAGCTGGACGACGACGTCGCGGACGATCTTTTCGCGCTCGCCGGGCGGCATCAGCTCCGCCTGTTCGAGGATCTCGATGTTCGTGCGGATCGAGGTGACCGGCGTGCGCAGCTCGTGCGATGCGTCGGCGACAAGGCGGCGCTGCACGCGCGCTGACTCGTCGAGCTTGTGCATCGTGTCCTCGAGGACGCCGAGCATCGAGTTGAACGAGCGCGCCAGACTGCCGAGCTCGTCGCGGCGGTCCTCGTCGATTCGCTCGCCGAGGTCCTGGGTCTCGGTGATGTGGCGCACCGTGGCCGTCAGACGGCGGACCGGGGAGAGCGTCGTGCGGGCGACGAACCAGCCGAGCAGGGCGGCCAGCGCGATACCCGCGGCGCTCAGGATCAACAGCACCAGGCGCAACTCTCCGAGCGTCGAATCCGCCTCCGCGAGCGAGTGAGTGACGACGATCGCGAATCCCGGGGCGACGCCTTCGGCGAGGGCGCGGAACGGCTCGCCGTGGGCCGTGGCGTCGAAAGCCAAGTGGCCGCTACCGGCGCTCGCGAGATCGGTGATCACGGCCAGCGCGGGCTGGGCCACGCTGAGGCTCTGGCCGCGCGGAGTCGTGAATGTCGCGCCGCCTGCGGTGACGAGCTGGGCGACGTTGGTGGGGTCGCCGGCACGCACCGGGAAACGGCGCAGCAGCGTCGTGTAGGACGAAGAGGCGTGCGGATGGTCGATGCTCTGCGCGGCGTCCGCGAACGCGCCCGCGAGCGTCGTCAGCGACTGGTTGATGTGGTGGTGCAGGCGGTTTCGGACGAGCACGTACGTCGTCGCCGAGGCGAGAACCACGGCGATCGCAACCGCCGCCGCCGAAGCGAGCGTGACGCGGCGCTCGAAGCTCATGACGAGCGCAGTATGTAGCCGACGCCGCGCACGGTGTGCAGGAGCCGCGGCCCGCCGCCGTCCTCGGTCTTGCGGCGCAGGTAGCCCATGTAGACGCCGAGCGTGTTCGAAGCGGCGCCGAAGTCATAGCCCCACACGTGCTCGAAGATCGTCGAGCGGCTGAGCACCTGGCGGGGGTGGCGCATGAAGAGCTCGAGGAGCGCGAACTCGGTCCGCGTCAGCTCGAGGCGCGTGCCGTTTCTGTGGACCTCGTGGGCTACCGGGTCAAGCGACAGGTCATCGAATCGCAGCGGCGTCGAGCCGTCGTCGTCAGCCGATGCGCGGCGGCGCAGGAGCGCGCGCACGCGCGCCATCAGCTCGCGCAGGGCGAACGGCTTGACCAGATAGTCGTCGGCGCCGGCATCGAGGCCGGCGACACGGTCGTCGATCGCGTCGCGCGCCGTCAGCATCAGGACCGGGCTTCGGTCGCCGCTCGCGCGCAGCCGCCTGCAGACCTCGAGCCCGGAGACGCCGGGCATCGTGACGTCGAGGACGATCGCGTCGAAGCGCTCGCCGGCGAGGACCTCGAGTGCCTCGCCGCCGCCTCGCGCGACCTCGACGTCGTAGCGCTCGAGCGAAAAGGCGCGGGCGAGCGCCTGCTGCACGGCCGGCTCGTCGTCGACTACGAGGATCTTGGGCCGCTCGCTCATCCCATCACAGCGCCCCGCGACGCAGCGGGGCGAGGGGCGGGCCCGGCCGGGGGATGCCGGGCCCAGGCCCACTCTCGCATCTGCTCTGAAGGGCGGGGTAAGAAGCTCATATGAACGGCCCGCGTTGGCGGGCGCTTTCAGGTTGCGCGCGACGTTTTCAGCGCGCTCGCGGCTGCGCGCTGGACGCTCACCATCGGGCAGGCGTGGAGCGTCGCAGTTGCCGTCTGCGCCGTACCCGATGAAACTGGCGGCGGGCACGTTGGGCAGCTGACGATCGCCGTGTGCGCGCCGCTGGCGCGGCTCGTCTTCGCGCGCAGCGGGCAGACGATCGGCCCGCAGAGGATGGCGGGCTCGGCCGCCCCCGACATCGTCGTGCCGACTGCGGGGCAGGGCGGGGGCGCGCAGGAAGCGCCGGTCGGGCCCTCGCAGGGCGGGAGCGGGATCGGCTGACAGGGCAGGATCCACTCGACTCGGCGCTTCAGGATGGTGCCGCCGACCGGCGCCACGTAGACGCAACGGATCGGGCGACAGAACGGAATCGGCCGGGGAATGCCGGTCGCGCCCGTGGCGCCTGTCGCTCCGAAGAGGCAGGGAAGCGGACGGCAGGCGAAGTAGCGCCCGGTCGCGCCCGTTGGCCCTTGCGGATCGAACCGGTAAGGCGGCGGGCACGGAATCGGATAACAACCCGTCGCGCCGACGGGAGCGCTCGGGCCCGCACTGTGATGGCGACCGTGGTGGCGGCGGTGATGCTTGACCGGCGTCAGGTGGCGGAACACGAGGGCGCCACGCCCACTCGACTCGGGGCAGAAGATCGCGTTCCTGGTGCTGCTAGGCGTCGAATGACCGCTCGCTAACGCGGGGATCGCGGCAGCGATCGCGACGATCAGGACCACCCCAGCAGTCCGTACCGGCTTGGTCACCCATCCAGGGTACCAGCGCGGATCAGGCTGCCAGGCGATCCTCCTGAGCTTCGATGTCGAAGGGTCGGCCGGCAACGCGAGGCTCGACCCGCGCGCGCGGCGCGGGCGCAGGAGGCTGAGCTCCGGCGCGAACGAGCGCGATCCGCGCGAGCGCGAGCAGGACACGGATCAGAGACCAGGCGAAGGCCACCGCGATCGGGGCCATCAAGAGGCCGGCGATCAACCCGATCGTCGGATGGCTGCTGTTCGCGGCCCAGTCCCACGCACCCCAGTCGAGCGCGGCGAGGACGGCGGTCACGCCGAGCGGTCCCAGCGGCATCGTCCGCAGCCTAGCGCGGGCATCCGACGCGATCGAAGCGCGATCCCCGGAATTTGCAGGCAAAGCCGGCTGCGCTCGCCGCGGAACGCCCGTCGGACTATCCTTCGCTGACGGCTTGCGGGCGAAGTGTTGTGGTTGCACAGAAGCCTTCCAAGCTTCTAGGGCGGGTTCGATTCCCGTCGCCCGCTTGCAGTGCCACGGGGAGTGGCGCAGTCTGGTAGCGCACCCGGCTGGGGGCCGGGCGGTCGCAGGTTCAAATCCTGTCTCCCCGATTCGAGAAAAGGCCCGCTAATGCGGGCTTTTTCTCTTGTCTAGGACGGATGCTTCGGGCAGGCCATGTACCGTCTGTGTACCGTTTTGAAGTGCCGGCGCCAGCGACGCCGGGAGGGCCGACACCCGTTCTCTGGAAGCACATGCGAGCGGGTGTCCCGCTAACGTCTGCCGCGTTCAGCCTTGGCCACGGCACGAATGGATAAGGAGAAGGAACCAGTTTCATGAAGGCCGTAGAGGCGAAGATGCTCGGCTTCCTGAAGAAGACGCCGCAGTGCGTCATTCCTATCTACCAGCGCACCTATAGCTGGACTGAGCGGGAATGCCGCCAGCTCTGGGATGACATCGTGCGCGCTGGGAGCAACGAAGAGGTGAGTGCCCACTTCATCGGCTCGATCGTCTACATCGAGAAGGGTCTCTACCAAGTCTCCAGCCAGTCGCCGCTACTGGTTATCGATGGCCAGCAACGACTGACGACGATCTCGTTGATTCTCGAGGCCTTAGCTCGGTGTCTTGGCAATACCGAGCCCGTCGAAGGGTTCTCGGCCAAGAAAATCCGCAGCTACTACCTGCTGAATCCTTTTGGAGGAGGGCGAGCGCGGTTACAAGCTGATCCTGACGCAAAACGACAAGACGAGCCTGCTGGCGCTCGTTCAGCAGAAGGCCCTGCCAGCCCAGCATTCAATCCGGGTCCAGCAGAATTTTGAATTCTTCGAAACCCAGATCGAGAGTTTGAAGGGCGACCTTGCTGGTCTGTTTAACGGGCTCGCCAAGCTCATCGTCGTGGACATCTCGTTGAGTCGCGATCAGGACAACCCGCAGCTGATCTTCGAGAGCATGAACTCGACCGGGCGGGAGCTCAGCCAGGCGGACCTGATCCGCAACTTCGTGTTGATGGGCCTCGAGAGCCTGCATCAGACGCAGCTATACGAGGATCACTGGCGGCCAATGGAGGTCGCGTTCGGCCAGGAGGCTTACGGCACGCACTTCGACGGCTTCATGCGTCACTACCTGACCGTCCGGACCGGCGACATTCCCAATGTCAACGAGGTCTACGAGGCGTTCAAGAAGCACGCGCGCGAGCCGGTCGTCGAGAGCAGCGGTGTCGATGCGCTCGTGGCTGATGTTCACACGATGGCCCTGCACTACTGCGCCATTGCACTCGGTCACGAACCGGACAAAGACCTCGGAACCGCGTTCCGTGACCTGCGCGGGCTCAAGGTTGACGTGGCGTACCCGTTGTTGCTCGAGCTGTACGAGGACTACGCCGCCGGCATCCTCGCGGAAGACGAGTTTGTAAAGGCCGTGCGGTTGGTCGAGGCCTACGTATTTCGTCGTGCGGTCAGCGCCATTCCGACCAACTCGCTGAACAAGACGTTCGCCACCCTCGGCCGTGCCCTCAAGAAGGACCGCTATCTCGAAAGCATGGAGGCGCACCTGCTCCTGCTGCCGTCGTACCGACGATTTCCGG
>DATGHN010000142.1:0-3379 GCA_035308005.1 Solirubrobacteraceae bacterium | reverse complement strand
CTTCTCGATGAAGTCGAACGCGCCGAGCTTGGTCGCGCGCACCGCGGCTTCGACGCTGGCGTGGCCGGAGATCATGATGACCTGCGAGTCCACGCGCCGCTCGCGCAGGCGTTCGAGGGTTGCCAGGCCGTCGAGCCCGGGCAGCCAGATGTCGAGCAGGATGACGTCGTAGGGCTGCCGCGTCACCTGCTCGAGGCACGCCTCGCCACTTCCGACGGCCTCCACGAGGTAGCCCTCGTCGCGGAGCACGCCACCCAGCGCCGCGCGCACACCGGCCTCGTCATCGACAATCAACACGGACGACATTCGTCACCCGCCTCCATCCATCCCTCCCCTCGAGTTCCAAGAGAGGCTCGTCGCTCCGCTCGTCACGCCGCCGGCAACTCGACCGTGAAGACGGTCCCGGGTTGCGCGGCGGCGACGTCGATGCCGCCGCCGTGTTCGCTCACGATTCGGCGCACAATCGCCAGGCCGAGGCCGCTGCCGCGCCCTTTGGTCGAGAAATACGGCATGAAGAGCTTGTCACGATCCGTCGGCGGCACGCCCGGACCGTTATCGGAGATGACCAGGCGGACGATGCCGCTCTGCGAGTCGTGATTGGTGGCGACGACGATGGTCGGCGGCTCGCCGTCCGGCCGATCGGGCGCCGCCGTGCCGCCCAGCGCCTCGACCGCGTTGTCGACGAGATTGATGATGACCTGTCGCATCTGCTCCGAGTCCATCCGTACCGGCGGCAAGTCGCGCGTGAGCTGCGGCTCGAGCCGAAGGCGCCCCTGCTGGAGGACCCCGCCATAGAGCCGCAGCGTGTCTTCCACGAGCCGATTCAAGTCCGACGGCACGGCGCGCGGGCCGCGCATCCTGGCGAACTGCGCGAACTCGTCCACCAGGCTCTTGAGCGCTTCCACTTCGACGACGATGGCGTCGGAGCACTCGTCGACGAGCGCCCGGACGGGCGGCGAGGCGCCCTGGAAATGCCGCCGCAGCCGCTCGGCGCTGAGCTGGATCGGCGTGAGCGGATTCTTGATCTCGTGCGCCAGGCGGCGCGCCACGTCGCGCCAGGCCGCCACCCGCTGGGTCCGGATGAGGGGCGTCACATCGTCGAGCACGAGCACCGCGCCTTCGACGCGGCCGCCATCGCCGGCGAGCACGGTCGCGGCCGCGGCCAGATGAATCTCCCGGTCGTCGCGCGAGAGCGTAATCTCCTGCACGACGCCCGCCGCCTCGGGCTGGCGCGTGACATCGGCCAGGACCAGGAGGGGCCGCAAGTCGTCGCGGGCGAGCACGGTGCGAGCCGACTGGCCGATCACGCGCTGATCGAGCCCGAGCAGCCGCTCTGCGGCACCGTTGACGGTGAGGATTGCGCCGTCCGCGTCGAGCGAGAGGACGCCGGTCGCCACACGTTCCAGGATGGTCTCGATGTACCGGCGTCGGCCGTCCACCTCGTCGTTCTTCCGTTCCAGCTCGCGCCGGGACAGATCCAGCCGCTCCTGGCTCGATCGCAGCTCGGCGGCCATCATGTTGAACGATTCGACGAGCGAGCCGAGCTCGTCCGTCGTTTCGGGCTCGAGCCGGAGGTCGAGGCGTCCGGCGCCGATTGCGCGCGCGCCTTCGGCGAGCATCTGGACCGGCCGCGCGATGCGTTTGGCCATGTAGAGACCGAACCAGGTCGCGCTGATCAAGATGAGGAGCGCGACCATCAGGTAGATCGCCAGGTAGACGCCCTGCAGGGGCCCGCGCAGGACCTTCACCTGCTGGTACTTGTCGTAGGCGACCATCGCCTTCCGCTGCTCCGTGCGCACGACGGCCGGTACGTATTCGGAGACGACAACCGCGCCGGCCGCGGTGCCGTCCGCGACGCGGATCGGCGTCGCCGTGCGGACGAGCGCGCCGCCGTCGTCCAGATCTTCGGAGGACGGCTCGTCGCGACCTGAGCTCAACGCGCGCGCGGCGAGGCGATCGGCGGCCGCCCGCACGGTGTTCGGCGGCAGGGTGGCCGAGTCGACCTCCACGAGCAGGGCCACATCCGGCTCGCCACCCGGCGCCCGGACGGCCTGGTACACCTCGACCGTGCCCACGATCGAGCTGGCGCGCATGAGCGTCAGCTCGTCAGCGAGAATCCGCTGCAGGTCGGACCCATTGCCGGCGCCGATCGCCGCGACCGGCAGGGCCGCCGCCACGCGATGCGCGCCGTCGGCCGCGCTCGTCTGCCGCTCGTCGTAGGAGGCCTTCGCGAGGTTCTTCGCGGCGTCGAGGACGTCCTCAGCCGGCACGCTGAACCACCGGTCGAAGCTGCTGCTGATGATCTCGCTTCCGGTGATGAGCACGAGGCCCGCGGGGATGACGGTCAGGAGCAACAGGGCTGCGACGAGCTTCGCGCGGAATCGCGCGAACGGCACGGCTCGTCGCCCGTCGAGCCAGAGCTTCAGCAGGTTGCGCGCGAGCACGAAGAGCAACGCGGCGAGAATCGCGAGGTCGACGGCGTAGAGCGTGTAGAGCACGACGTCGCTCAGGAGGGGCGAGACTTCGGTCGTGCGATTGGCGACCCGGACGAGACCGAAGAGCCCCGCGACGAGGGCGACCACGGCCACGGTCAACACCCGCGGGTTGTCGAGCGCGCGCCGGCGCGGCTCGGAGGGTGCGGCGGAGGTCGACACGATACGGAGACTCAGCGAATGAACGTGAAGTCGGCGCGGCCAGACCCGTCGTCGTGTCCCCAGGGCGGCCAGAGCGAGAAGGTGCGCCGAGGCGTCACGTGCAGGCGCACCTGCACGTAGTACTCGGCGTTCGGCTCGAGGGGGTCTGGCGCGGTGATGGCCACGCGATCGAAGGCGGTCAGCCACGCGCGCATCTGATCCTCCTGTTCGGTCCGATCCGACCAGATGACCTTATCGTCCTCCTGCTTCGACACCTGGTAGGTGCCCGTGAGCGTGTCGAACTTGACCGACGACATCACGGTCGCCGAGGCGATCGTCCGATCGAACCACAGCGTCGTGGACCGCTTCAGGTCGACGGTGAAGACACAGGACAACGGCAGCCCGCTTTTCACGACATCCCGGGCGTCCGAGGAGTAGGCCGACGGCACGGCAAACGACGCGTAGACCTGACCGTCGGCCACGAGCGTGGTCACTTTGACATCCGCGGCGGCGAGCGTCGCGCCGGCAAGCGCGACGAGGACTCCGACTGACGCCAGCCGGAACCGGGCAGCGCTCACTCGCGCACCCGCAGGAGATCGTTCAACTGGTTCTTGAACTCATCGATGTCGCGGAAATTCCGATACACGGACGCGAAGCGGACGAAGGCGACCTGGTCGAGGTGCCGGAGCTCGCGCATCACATAGGCGCCGATGTCGTCGGTGGCGATCTCGCGATCGGGTTTTTCC